>CAMNUC010000001.1 GCA_946560015.1 uncultured Candidatus Saccharibacteria bacterium
GTAGGTATTACTCTCCCCCATCCATTGTAGAAATAAGTACTTTTACTATGAAGCAGTCTAGATGTATTAGTAATGAGGTTACTAAGTACATTGTTATTGTTATTATGTATGGTAAAAGTTGTTGATGGGTGAGTAGAAGAAGTAGTATTAACTAATGATGATGTATTATTGATACCAATAGTACTATCATCACTCCTCTTCCTCCATTTAGACCTGTGACGCATATTATGGCCCTCCTTTTGGTTTATAGTAGTTATAACTTGGGTGCGTCATGGTTGAAACCAAAAACGACACCGCATGGGTGTCTAATCCTCACCAACGAGTCAATCTCTGTTTTACCAAAAATCGTCTGCATTGTTTGCGGTGCCGTTTCCGGCATACGATTATTGGTATCGTCAATAAAAATATTGACAATTAATGTTGGTGAGTTTAGACAATTTTATTGTAGCATAGTTTTGGAATTTGTGACAATTTTTATTGCTAGTGCTTGTAATTGAAGAGAATTTTGCTATATACTGGGAGGCAGAGCGGAGAAACAGGGCTTGTAGAAAGTAAAATTGTCGAATCATTTAGGGTCGATAACGATACTAGTTTAAGAAAGTAGAAAGGTAAGTATGAAGAAGGTGAAACTTACTTTGGAGCTTCTCAACGAAGCTTCTGAAATAAAAGTTACCCTCAGTCGCAAGACGAAGGGTAACTAACACTTTTAATACTTCTATTCTATCACTTATACCAAAATAATACAAGCTTTGCCGCTCTTTTTTGCACGGGGGTGTGTGCTATAATGGAGATATGGAATTTGTCGAATTGGCAGAAGCGGAGGTAGCAGAGCTTGATTTTGGATGTCAGAGTTTTTTGCAGTCTTGGGAAATGTATCGGCGGTATCAGCAGACTGGGCGGGAAGCGTACTTTGTAGGAGTGAAGCGGGGTACAGAGATTGTGGCGGCGGGGCTGGTTTCGGTAAGAAACTGGCATTTTGGCAAGAAGATTTTTCGGGTGCCAGGTGGGTGGTTAATGAACTATGATAGCGCAAAAACTAAGGAGATTTTGGCATTTTTGACGGAGAAGGCAAAGGTTTTTTGCCGGAGCAGAGGTGGAATAGCGTTGGAAATCTCGCCAAATATTATTTCTGAGCCAAGAGATGCGCACAATAATGTAGTAGAGGGTCAAAATCACCTCGGCGTGAAGGCGGAATTAGGGAAGTTAGGCTATAAGTATCTGGGGGAGTTTGAACAGGCGAAATGGACTTTCACCCTGACGGTAGCGGGGAAGACAGCAGAGGAGCTGTTTAAGGCGTTCCGGACGGATCATCGTCAGCGAATAAGGCGAGCGGAGCGTGATGGAGTGCGGGTGCGGGAACTTAGTGTGGACGAGTTAGGGGTCTTGAAAGACATCGCGGCAGAAGCGGGGGAGCGACATGGATTCCAAGACCCGGATCTCATGTATTATCGTTCGATGAAAGAGGCTTTTGGCGATAAAATCAAGTTTGTGGTAGCAGAAATGACCACTAATGGGCTTGAGGCGCAAAGTGGGGTGTTAGGGCGCTCCGAGGGCAAAATGCTAGAGAAGGCTTCTGGCGAGCCCACAGGGCAATATGTGCCTTTGGCGGCGGCGATGTTCGTGAATGATGGGCGTGAAATCGTCTACCTCTATAGTGGGTCGGTGCGCAAATTACAAAAATACGGTGGAGCACACTTGATACAGTGGAAGATGATCCAAGAGGCGATAGAAACCGGATGCGAAAAATATAATTTCTATGGTGTGTACCCAGTGGAGGGGAATGGCGTATATAATTTTAAGCTGGGGTTCAGGGGCCAGGTAGAGGAGTTATTGGGAACATTTGTTTTACCGCTGGGGTTGCTAGGAAAGCTTTATGCAGCACGGCTTAAACCCCGTGAATACGGAGCAATTCACTAGGATGTTGTGGATTTTACTTGATAAACCCCTGGTCTGGGCGTATAATAGATAGAGAAAAGAGAGGAACTATGCTAGATATTTTTATTACATCGCGAGTGCGTCGCAAAATTGTAGTGGTGTTTGCGAAATATCCAGATTTCAAGACACATGTGCGAGCTTTATCGAAGCTGATAAAGGAAGATCCAGGGAATATTCAGCGTGAGTTGCAGAGACTAGAACGTGGCGGTTTTTTGATCGTGACACAGAAGGGTAATACGCGGATTTATCAGATGAACAAGCAATTTCCATTATTGAAGGAATTGCAGGGGATGGTCATCAAATCTCAACAGCTAGCCAAAACAAACCGCGTTGATCGTACAATTGGGTGAGTAAGCTATTTGAGCGGTTGGTGGTTGCACGAGGTCTAGATGAGGCTTTTTTGAGCCCAAAATATGAGGAATGCTTAGACCCGTATTTGTTACCACAGATGTGCGAGGCGGTGGAGCGGATTAAATTTGCAGTCAAAAATCACGAAAAGTGTTTAATTTATGGTGATTATGACGTAGACGGAGTGACTGCTAGTACGGTGCTTTACGATGCTTTAAGATTGGCAGGGATAGATGATATCGAAATAATGTTGCCTAATCGATTTGTGGATGGCTACGGGATGAGTATCAAGGTTGTTCAGCGGGCTATCTCTGATGGGGTAAAATTGGTTTTGACGGTGGATTGTGGAAGTCGCAACCATGATATTGTTGCGGAATTACGAAAAAATGGGGTGGATGTAGTGGTGACGGATCATCACGAGTGTGAAGAAACCTTACCAGATGCTCTAGCAGTAGTTAATCCGAAGCGAAAAGACGCTGAAAAGTATGTCAAAATGGTGTTAGAGGGGTCAGATCCGACTTCTAAGGAGTTTATGATTAAAAAGGCTGTGGGAGAGCTGCGTGAGTTGGCGGGGGCTGGTGTGGCTTTTAAAATCGCTCAGGCGTTAATGCAGGAGGGGTTGATACCAGAGGGGCAAGAAAAATGGCTATTAGACTTAGCAACTATTGGCACGATTTGCGACAGCATGATACTTCAGGGTGAGAATCGGCGGATTTGCAAATATGGAATGTTGGTACTTGAAAAAACGCGCCGCCCAGGATTGAAAGAGCTCATGATGCGAGCAGGAGTGAAAAAGTTATCGAGTGATGCGATTGGCTATCAGATCGGGCCTAGGCTTAATGCGGCGGGGCGAATGGATACGGCAGAAAAGGCGTTAAATTTATTGATGTCTAAGCGGCGTGCGGAAGCGGCGCTGCTGGCGACCGAGTTGGAGAACTTGAATGATCAGCGTAAACATCAGCAGAATAGTGCCGTAAAAGAGATTGCGGCGCGTGGGGTGGGGGAGAATCCGGTAATTATTGAGCAAGGAGATTGGCATGAGGGGGTGTTGGGGATTATTGCGGGGCGTTTGGTGGAAGAATACCACCGACCAGCGTTTGTTTTGGGGGTTAATAGTGGCGAACTAAAGGGGTCGGGGCGGAGTTTTGGGGATTTTAGCTTGGCGGAGGCGCTGGAGGCATGTCGAGGGCAAATTATTGGCGGGGGCGGGCATGCTGCGGCGTGTGGGCTGAGGCTAAAAATGGAACAGTTAGATGGGTTCCGAGCGGCGGTAAACGATTATTATCGGAGCTTAAATTTGAAAAATCAAGAGCGGTATTTGGAAGCGCGTGAAGATGTGAGTGTGGGGAATTTTGAAGATTTTTCGCTGGAATTGATGGATGAAATACGTTTATTGGAACCATTTGGAGAGGGAAATATGATGCCAATTTTTCGATTGCCGGGGGTGCGAGTGATGGAAGTAGCGCGATTGGGTGCGGGGAAGCAACATTTGCGATTATTGCTCTGGGATCAGTTTGACCATGGTTTGAAAGTGATGAAATTTAGTGCGCCAGAGGATTATTTGCGGCTACGCCCGGGGGATGTGGTGGATGCGTGGGTGACACTGGAGGAGAATGTGTTTAGGGGAATTAGGGGCGTAGAGGGGCGCATAGTGAGATTGGCTTGGAGCTAATTTACATAAGCCGAGATATGAGGTCAAGAAGTAATAAGCTTAAGGTTAGATAAGATTTTGTTTGACAAAATGTATGTAAATAAAATAACACCGGTTACCCGGTGCTAGTTTATTTGAGGCCTAAGCGCATTTTTTCGGCTTTTTCGGCGCGACGGATCTCGCGGATGATAGCCTTGGCGCGGCGCTCACGCTTAGAGATGGGCTTAGAGAAGCGCATTTGTGCTTTTTTAAGCGGCATGATACCACTTTGCAAGACTTTGCGGTTAAAACGACGGATTAAGTTCTCGTTAGCCTCGTTCTGATCTTTTCTAGTTACTTTGATTGCCATATGGTTTACATTATAGCAAACTTTTGCCTATCTGACAACCCTTTTGGGGCGCCTAAATTAGATAAAATGTAGTATAATTGTGAGAGAAGGAGAAGACATGATTATATTGATGGGCTTGGCTGGTTCGGGCAAGAGCACACAGGGGCAATTGCTGGCAGCAGCGACAGGTAAAGTTTGGTTGTCGGCAGGGCAAGTACTGCGCGATACTGGTGACCCAGAGGTAAAGGCAACCCAGGAAAGTGGTAAGTTAGTACCAAACGAGCTGGTCGAGCGGCTAATGATTGATGGGATGCTCAAGGCAGTGCGGGAAGGCAAAGATGTGATTATCGATGGTTTCCCACGTGATGCGGAACAGGCGAAATGGTTGGCGGAGAATTTGGCGACGGTGATGAAATTGGTATTGATAATTGAAGTGCCGAAGTCAGAATTGATACGCCGTCTGGAGCTTAGGGGGCGGTCTGATGATACTAGGGAAGCGATTGAAGAGAGATTCAGGATAGTTGAACAAAATATTTGTTCAATTTGCAAGATCCTGAGCGCGAAGGGAATTAAGATTAAGAAAGTGGATGGCATGGGCACACCAGAAGAGGTGTCAATGCGAATTCAGCAAGTAGTAACAGAGGTAGAGAATGTATAAAAAATTTATACAGCGTGGAACAGAAGTGGAGTTACAGCAAAAGATTGCTGCCATGCGTAAAGGCGGTAGGATACTGGGTAATCTGTTGAGAGACTTGAAAGCGTATGTGCGACCAGGTATGACTGGGAAAGAAGTGGATGCCTGGGTGCGTCGAGAGACGGTAAAACGCGGTGGTAAGGTGGCGTATGATTACTTGGAGGAAGATTTTCCGGGGGCGATTTGTATTTCAGTGAACGACGAAATTGTGCATGGGATCCCAACGGATTATGCTTTTGAAGAGGGGGACAAGGTGTCGTTTGATATGGACTTACTGTATGACGGGTACTATACAGATGCTGGATTTACGATGTTGGTGGGTGGCAAAGGTTCACCAGCAGTAAAACAGATGATAAAGACCACAGAGGCGGCACTTGCGGCAGGAATTAATGAAGTGCGGGCTGGAGCGAAGATTGGGGATATTGGGTATGCAGTAGAAAAGGTGCTCCGCAAGGGTAAGCTTGGAGTGATTGAGAATTACGTGGGGCACGGAATTGGTAAAGAAATGCATGAGTCACCGGAGGTGCCAAATTATGGTGTGAGAGGGCACGGCTATACGCTGAAGGTGGGTGATACAATTTGCATTGAGCCGATGGCAAGCTTAGGCAAGGCGGCGAATTATGTTGATCCGGAGAGCGGATGGGCGGTGAAACTAAAAGATGGTTCGATTGGGTGCTATTGCGAACATACGATTTTGGTGACAGAAGATGGTGCGGAAATCTTGACCTTGGCGGATTAGGCTAAAAACTTCGTAAAACCTCTTGTAAATTTAAGGATAAACGTTGTATAATAAAAGTATGGATGAGATTTCACGCTATGCTGTGGGGGTGGATATTGGTACGAGCACGGTTCGTACGGTTGTAGCAAGTGTGAACTCTGATGGGGCTTTGAACGTAGTAGGCTATGCTGAGGCGCCAAATTCTGGTATGCGACGGGGGGTAGTGGTGAATTTGGTGGGGCCATGCAATGCAATTGATAAGACGTTATTCGACGCAGAGCGGATGAGCGGTTTTCAGGTGAAGAGTGCAACAGTTTCGATTAATGGTACGCAGATTCTGTCGACCCGTACAGAGGGGATGATTGCTGTAGGTGGAACTGAACACGAGATTAATGAAAATGATCTTGCTAGGGTGCAGGATGTGGCTTTGCAGGGGAGAGTACCAGCCAATCAAGAGGTACTTAGCGTGGTGCCGTTGCAGTATGTGCTGGATGGGCAAGGCGGGATTAAGAATGCCTTGGGAATGACTGGCTCACGCCTGGAGATGCAGGCGAATGTGATTTCAACCATGACGCCGAATTATGATAACTTGTGTAAGGTGATGGATACGGTAAATGTGACGGCGGAGCGAATTGTGCCAAGCGTGGAGGCGGCGGCACGCGCAGTACTCACGGAACGTCAGACGGAGAATGGTGTGGCGGTAGTGGATTTTGGTGCGGCAACGACAAGTGTGGCGATTTTTGAAGAGAATGATTTGCAGTATATTGGCGTCGTGCCAGTAGGTTCTAATAATATCACTAATGATTTGGCGGTACTGTTAGCAATTGATACAGAAATTGCAGAGGAGATTAAACGTCGGTTTGTGACGGGTGATTTTATTACTAGTGATGACGAGCCAGTGGTGATTCGTTGGAAGGGTAAGGAGCTACGTTTTGAGCGTGACCAGATTGACGAGGTGGTTCAGGCGCGGTTGGATGAGATTTTGGATTTGGTGCGTAAAGAATTGAAGAAGGCGCATTATGAACAGCGCTTGCCAGAGGGTGTAGTACTGACTGGTGGTGGAGCGCGGATGCGTGATATTGATAAGTTCGTGAGGGCGACACTAGGTATGTCTGTGAAGATTGGACGGCCTGCGGGTTTGACGGGCGTAGCAGAGGCGATTGAGAAGCCGGAGTATGCAGCAGCGGTAGGATTGATGTTGATCTCAGCAGATGGTGGTGGGCAAGCTCTGGGTAAGAAATCCCGCAAAAAGGGTAAAAAGGGCGATAAAAAGCCAGGTTTCTTGAGTCGGTTTTTGGGAAAGTTTTAATATTATTTTAAGTTTCGGACGCTAGATGTGGGGTCTGAACAAATTATGTGTTCAATTTAGGGCATCCCTTAGTAATATCTGAGAAAATAGGGAAAAGTTCTAGTTTTTCTCAAAAGTATGCTATACTGATTACAAGAATAAGTGAGGAAAGGATATGCCCGAGATTAAGCCAACAGAGGTAGAGAGTTCAGCAAGCATTAAAGTTGTCGGTGTAGGTGGCGCTGGTGGTTCAGCAGTAGACCGTATGAAAGAGATTGGGCTCGCGGGTGTGGAATTTATCGCTATTAATACAGATGCGCAGGCTTTGCATCATTCAACGGCAGACGTAAAAGTTCATATTGGTCGTGGTTTAGGTGCTGGCGGCGATCCAGGTAAGGGTCGTGAGGCAGCCGAGAACGGTCGCGAGGCGATTGGAAAATCGCTTGATGGTGCGGATATGGTGTTTATTACGCTGGGTGCTGGTGGTGGTACTGGTTCAGGTGCGGCACCGATTGTGGCGGAAGAGTCGAAAGGTCGTGATATTTTGACCGTGGGTGTGGCAACGAAGCCATTTACTTTTGAAGGAGCGCGTCGTCGGGAGAACGCCGATCAAGCGATTGATGAACTTTCGCGCAATGTGGATGCTTTGATTACAATTCCAAATGACCGACTATTGCAGACGATTGACCCTCGCACATCTTTGCAGGAAACCTTTAGAATTGCAGATGATGTTTTACGCCAGGGTGTACAGGGGATTTCTGAGTTGATCACTGAGCATTCCTTGATTAATTTGGACTTTGCCGATGTGAAGGCTATCATGAAAGATGCCGGATCAGCGCTGATGGGGATTGGCCGAGCGTCAGGAGACAACCGTGCTACTATAGCCGCACAGCAGGCGATTGAGTCACCATTGATTGAGGTGAAGATTGATGGTGCGCGTGGTGTACTCTTTAGCATTGCTGGTGGTTACGACATGGCGATGAGCGAGATTCAAGAGGCAGCAGAAGTGATTACGGCGGCAGTTTCGCCAGATGCAAATATCATCTTTGGTGCGTCGATTCGCCCAGAATTGGAAGATGAGATGGTAGTGACAGTGGTAGCGACCGGTTTTGATTCGGAATATTACCGCAAGCTGGATGCCCAGAAGGCTAGTATGACTTCGGTGGGTGATATGATGGGGAATAGCTATTCACCCAGTAGTAACTACTCAGTGGGAGCAGTGGAGACGCCAGCGCGTCGTGAATCGGAGCCACGAGTAGAATATAGCCGTGAGCCAGTGAATAATGATTTGTCACGCGATAATGGTGCGAGAATTGAGTATAATACGCCTACTAATGACGCCCATACTACTCGTATGAATGAACAAGGTAATGCTTCGGTGGATGCAAGTGCAACAGAATTTACAACGAATAATCGTACCAATATGTGGGACTCGATTCGTTCTAATGAGACTGAAGATGATTTAGATGTACCGCCTACTTTGCGGGATCGTTTGCGCAATAAGAACCGAGACTAATTGATGGCAAAACTTCCTAGAATTGGTGATAGCAAGGTCTTGGAGAGTCGCGAGACGGAAGATGGTGCGACGATTCGGCGTAGGCGAGTAAGTCCAGATGGATATAGATTTACGACTTATGAGCGAATTGAGTTGCCGCCGTTGACGGTGGTGAAGCGTAGTGGTAATCGTGAGATTTTTGATCGCGATAAACTAATAACTTCGATACAACGGAGCGTGGGGAAGTTTATGAAGTCGGAGTTAGAAGTAGAAGCGGTAGCGGATCAAGTAGTAGAGCTATTGCGGGCTAAAAATGATGAGGAAGTTACCGCGCAGCAGATTGGAGAGGCGGTGCTTGATGTCTTGGCGGGACGTAATGAGGTGGCTTATGTACGCTATGCAAGTGTGTTTATGAAATTTAAGACGTTGGATGATTTTAAGGCGATTTTGCAGAGAAAGGGCTAAAGTATGTGGGTGGTCATTGCGTTTTGTAATGGTATAACAAGAAGAAGGTTGGGCTAAGATGCGGGTAGTTTGCGTGTATCGAGAGGGGGAAGATTATAGTCGAATGGTAGGGGAATGGATTGCTGAGTTCGGGCGCCGGACGGGTAAAGAAATAGAAGTAATGAGTCCGGATGGGCGTGATGGCGTGCAGTTTTGCCGGACGTATGATATTGTGGAATATCCGACAATCATTGCTTTGGGCAATGACGGTGCCGTTATGAGCATGTGGAGGGGGAAGCAACTGCCATTGTTTGACGAGGTGTCGTATTGGGCTTGATTATCGGTGAAGGGCAGCCTATTACTTTGTTGAAAGATGAAGAAAAGCCCCCAGCGCGGGGGATGGGGGCTAGAGGTTTTTGGTGTAAAAGTTGAGCTTGTCGCCGTTTGTAGGATTGGTGAGTTTAATGATGTAGCCAGGGCTAGCGGCGCCACGGTGGAGCAATTTAACCTTGAACCCAGGTTGGAACCATTCGTGAGGAATGGTATCGTGGTGCGGTGAAGTGTGACCAAAATAGGGAATGACGCTGGAATAGACGCCATAGCGAATAATTTTGCCGGTGAGGAAGAGACCGCTATTGCCTTGACGCAAGGTATCAAATTGGATAAAGATGGGCGTACCGCCGCCATGAGAGAGGTGGTGAACCTTACCGTCAACGCGTTGGACAAATTTGATGAAAAACTGAAACTCATTGTCGCCAAGATTTTTCTGGGAATGAATGAGTTTGGCGATAGATACGCCGTTCTGAATAACGCAGCCGATGTTGGTATGCGCTGTTTGACCTGAAGGATAGGGTGTTTTAGACAAGAAAATCAGCTCCTAAAAAGAATACAGTAGCACATAACTTTTTGCACAAAAAGGTACTCGGTGCGCAAGTGAAATGCTTCCGCTATTCTTATTGTAGCACAAGTGGTTTAATCTGTCAATGCTGAAATGAGCGAAGTTATACAAATAGGAGGAAGGGCTAGATAGAAAAGCCCCCAGCGATGCTGGGGGTGGGGTGAAAAAGTAGTGATTTTGAGGGGTGGTTGGGTACTAGGGCTTGAGTAGATGCGTAATGATAGTGTTGATTTCGTGCATTTTGCGCATGGCGTCATTACGCGCGAATTCATGTAGATACTCTTCATAGCTAGCCATAACTTCACGACTGTAGCCGCTGCTAGTGTGTCCTTCTTCGATCAAACTCGTGGCTTTTGATGGCCCCATGTTGTACTTCATGAGGATCTTGTGGGTAACTTGAAGATCATCTGGGTAACCGGCGAGGTATTCTAGATAATCGAGACCGACAGTCATGCACTTAGTGGGGTCAAATAGGTCGTCGGTAGTATAGCCAAATTTATCCAGACGATCTAAGTGCCACTTGAACATAATCTGTACAATACCGTAAGATTGACCTTCATCTCCGATAAGATCGGCCTGGAAGAGGGATTCCTTCTTAGCGACAGCCATAAGGAGACAGAAACGGACTCTATCTTTGTGGCAGACCTCGGTGTAGATTTGTTGTTGCAGTTGGGCGCTTAAGGGCACGCTAGTGAGTAGAAAAAACGTTTTAATAGGTGTGGTGCTATGCCGCGAAATGGGGAGCTTGCTGGTAATAATACTGCTATTGCGAATAAGAAATGCCTCATTGATGTCAATATGTTTTTTGATGGTATTGGTCGGCGATGTGGTATCAGTATGCTTTTCGATGGCGCCTGCTGGCAACAATATGGTGCTAGACTTGAGGAGCAGCATAATCATGATGAAGGTGTAGGTCAAGATGATCTTTGTGGCAAAGGTGTGGACAGGGATACGAAGTTTTTTCAATGTTTCTCTCCTTTTTGCGAGCGGGATCAATCACTACTTTTTAAGGTGCGACATCACCGAGGAGTGGGTAACTTTGTGGTGATGCTAGGCGAAACCCCTATCTTTTTATTGTGGCATGGATTGTTATATGTGTCAAGTTATGGTATGATAAAAGTATGAAGTATAAAGCAGGTAGTCGACGGCGTGCAGCAGAATATGAAAAAGCGCTAGTTGAGTGGTGGAAGAAAAATAAGACTTTTGAAAAATCGGTAGAGCAGAGGCCGATTGATGATTCGTATGTATTTTATGATGGGCCACCGTTCATTACTGGAATGCCACATCACGGAACGCTTCTGAGTTCGATTGTGAAGGATGCGGTACCGCGGTATTGGACAATGCGTGGCAAGCGCGTAGAACGGCGCTGGGGTTGGGACTGTCATGGTTTGCCGGCAGAGAATTTCGTAGAGAAGCAGCTAGAGATTACGGATCGGCGGGAGATTGGCACGAAATGGTCGCTGGAGGATTATATTCTGAAGGCGCGTGAGTCGATGGTGGCGAATTCGGAGACTTGGGAGGGGACGATTGATCGGATTGGGCGTTGGGTGGATTTTAAGGGGGCGTACCGGACGATGGACAAGAATTTTATGGAGAGTGTGTGGTGGGCATTCAAAACTCTTTATGAGGCGGGGAAGATTTATGAGGGGGCGAAGGTGTTGATGTATGACACGAAGTTTGCGACGCCGGTGTCGAAGTCGGAAGTGACGATGGATAATGATGCGTATCAGACAGTGACGGACCCGAGTGCGTATGTGAAGTTTAAGCTGAAGCCTGGTCAGAAGTATGTAGATGATAAATACGAGACGAAAGATGCGGTTTATATGTTGGCGTGGACGACGACACCGTGGACGTTGGCGGGGAATATGGCGCTGGCAGTGAATCCGGAAATGGAATACGTAGCGTTGCGGATTGATGGTGAACATAATCTGTACATTTTGGCGAAGAGTCAGTACCAAAAGGTTTTTGATGGGCATGAGGTTGAAATTGTTCATGATGATATTATGGGGAAGGACTTGGTGGGGCTTTCGTATGAGTCGCTGTTTTTGGGGACGCCAGAACAGAAATTGATTGATTGGAAGAGTTTTACGAAGAATTATTATCCGGCGCGGGAAGAAAATGCGCACCGGGTTTATGCGGCGGACTTTGTGTCGGATGGCGATGGAACTGGGGTAGTGCATATTGCGCCGGCTTATGGTGAGGATGATTATGCTCTTGGACGTAAGAATCAGGTGCCGTGCGTGGACGTTTTGGACGAATATGGGTGCTATCTCCCGGGAGCAGATGAAGGTTTGAAGGTGGCAGGGGTGCGGCCGAACGAGCAAGGGCAGATCCAGATTTGGGAGGCAAATAAATTTATTGCGAAATGTTTGGAAGAGGCGGGGCCTATTGAGAAAATCGAGTATATTCAGCACGAATATCCGTTCAACCCGCGTTCGAAACAGAGGATTATGTACCGGGCATTCCCGAGCTGGTTCTTTGATGTGCAGGGGCAGAAGCCACTGATGATTGCACAAAATGAGAATATTAATTGGTTCCCGGCGTATCTGAAACACGGGCGGTTTGAAAAGAACATTGAACAAGCGCCAGATTGGAATCTCTCGCGGGATCGGTTCTGGGCAACGGCGATGCCGGTATGGAAGGGTGATAAGGGCACCGTGAAAGTGGTGGGGAGCTACGCAGAGCTTGCGGAACTTTCGGGAGTGGAGCTGGAAGATTATCATCGGCCGTGGGTAGATGAGATTGAATTTGATATTGACGGCGAGCATTTTAAGCGAATAGAGAAGGTGTTGGATTGCTGGTTCGAGAGTGGTTCGATGCCGTTTGCACAGCTACATTATCCTTTTGAGAATAAGGAGAAATTTGAGCGGAATTATCCGGCGGATTTCATCGTGGAATATGTGGGGCAGGTGCGAGCGTGGTTTTACTATGTGCATTGTGTGAATACTGCCTTGGCGGAAGTAGGGGGCTTTGGTGAAGCAGCTAAGAAACGGGCAGAGAAGAATGCCTTCAAGAATGTGATTACGACGGGAACATTAGCCGGGAATGATGGGCGAAAAATGTCGAAATCGCTGGGGAACTATACAGATCCGAATGTATTGATGGACCAATATTCGGCGGATGCGCTGCGGTTTTTGCTGCTGTCAAGCCCGGTGCTTTCGGGTGAGGATTTTGCGCTGACAGATAAGGATGTGAGCGATGTGAATCGGAAGCTGGCAATGGTGTGGAATGTGTTTGATTTCTTTACGACGTATGCTAGTGTGGATAACTGGGAGCTTGATTTGGGAGCGCAATATTCGCTGTCTTCGGAGTCGGTGGCACTCTCCTCATCTAAAGAATCGGACCCGCGCCAGCCGGGAAATACTCCTCAGGCAGCAAATATTGCGCTTCCGATCAGCAATCCTCTAGATAGGTGGATTATTAGTCGGTTGCATGAACTGAAGAGTGAGATTACTGCGGGGATGGAAGAGTATGACATTCCGAAGGCGCTTGCAGGGGTGTTGCCGTTTGTTGACGATTTGTCGAACTGGTTCGTCAGGCGTTCGCGTCGGCGCTTTTGGAAGTCGGAAGATGATGCAGACAAAAATGAGGCTTACTGGACGCTCTATATGATATTGACTAAGCTTGCAGTGATATTGGCGCCGTTTACGCCGTTTTTGGCGGAGGAGCTGTATCAGCAGATGACTGGGAGTGGGGAGAGTGTGCATTTGCTGGATTATCCGACAGATACAGAGGTAGATCAGGAAGTGCTGGATCAGATGACGGCGGTGCGCAAGGTGATTGCCGAAGGTTTGGCGCTGCGCATGTATAAGAGCGATAGCGAAGAGCAGATTAAGGTGCGACAGCCGTTGGCGAAGTATGTCTATGTTGGTGAGAAATTGCCGGAATGGGCAGAAGAGATTGTCAAGGAAGAAGTAAATGTAAAATCTGTGGAACAGGGGGAGACGGCTTGGCTGGATAAGAATATTACAAAAGAGCTAGCCGAGGAAGGTTTCGTACGGGAACTTATTCGGGCGGTACAGAGTGCACGCAAGAAGGCGGGGTTGCAGGTGGATGATAGAATCCGGCTGAGCGTGAGCTGCGAAGTGCCTTCGGAATGGACTGCGACGCTGAAGGCGGAAGTCTTAGCATTGGAACTGGCGCAGAATGAGAATTATACGTATGATGAGATAGCGAAGGTGGGCGGGGAGAATGTGACAATTTCTCTTGAGAAGATGTAGCTTTGCGCCTTGGCAACATTTGACTTAGAGAGCATGTGAACTTCATAACAGCTCGCTGCGGCGGGCTGTTTTTGTGTGTTATGTCTTGGGTGGGGATTTAGGGTTGGACTTTGAGTGGAACTTGGCGGCAGGGGCGTTTGAAGTGCATTGGAAGTGAAGACTTTCTGATACGCAAAAACAGAGGTGGAAAAGCAGAAAATTGCAAAAAGTACAAGAATTAAGCATAAAAAGTATTGACTTTTTGAACGATGTGTGCTAATATGAAGATAGTTAGATAACAAACAAACACATCTAACAAACAATAATACAAAATAATCGTAGTAAAAGTAAAACTACACAAAAAAGCAGAGAAATTGTAAAAGTGTGCAATTTCTAACAAAAAACCAAAAAAGGAATAACACAAATGCGTAATATAGAAACCATTAATACGAAAGGGGAAACCAATGTAAAAACTGAGACCAACTCCGATGTGTCCGGAGAAAAGATTTTCAATTCTGCGAAGGCGGACGTGATTCGAGATGAAAGTAAATGGGATGCCTTCCAGTTAATGGGCGACACCAATAGTGAGGAACAGAATCATATTGCAACGCCGCCAAAAGATTATATTGAGACTAGCCGTGCTAGCCAAGAACGGAAAAAGTTCATAAATGAACGTTTACGCAGGCTTGGTGGTAAGGTAACGGCAGTGTATAATTATTCCTTGCGATAAGCTTGAGAATTAGAAACATGTAAGACTAGACAAAGGAGCGGTATATAAGATAGAGATTTGAAACAAATATAGATGACGTTGGTGACTTTATATTGTGACTGGCGTATCAAAAACGAATGGAGAAATTATAAGATAGATGTGTGAAAACCGAACGGAAGTTCGGTTTTTGCGTGTGGGGTATACAGTTGAAAGATTACCATGAAGGGTTTGCATTTTTATGATGCTCGTGGTAAACTGAAGAAAAGTCATGTAGAAAGGTAGGCAATGCCAGAAAATAAATACACCAGTGAAGAAGTCTTGGCGACTTTCTTGGACCAGCTGATTGTTGAGAAAAATGGGGAAGAGATGGACTTCAAGAAACGGAGCGCCATACGACGAGAACTGCGAGAGAAGCTTGAGGTGGAGATTGATGGGGCGCTGGTGGATGCATTGACAGACGAGCAGGCTGTGGAGTTGGAGAAGAGAATGAACGACAACATGACAGAAGATGAGTTGAGTGAGTTCCTAGAAAATACTGGCGTGGATTATGAGGCGGCAGTATTGAGAGCGTTGGATAAGATTCGAGAAGAGTATTTGAGGGGGGCGGGAGATTTGAGTATGACGGAAGGAGTAGAAAATGGCAGAGAAGCTTAATGGCGGACGAAGCGGGGCACCGAGTAAGGAATTATTGGATTATTTGGGGAATTACCGGGCGTCGCGGTGGGATGCGCTAGACTCGAAGCAGGGGGCGGTGAACGAAGCGACAAGTGAGAGTTGGCTGGAACGACATTCTCCTGAAGAAGCGAGGATAATGCAGCGTGAATTGGGGGATAGGGTGATTGATGTGGTGGAGATGCCTCCAAAGCCGACAGTGACGGAGGAGGTGGAGAAGCCTGAGTTGCCAGAAGAGCCAGAACCAGCGACGCCAGAGATGGCGGAGTTATCGGTAGTGACGGGTTCTGGATCGGAAGAGGAGAAACGGAGTAGAGTGGAGACACCTACTGTTTGGCATGACGTAGTAGATCCTGGAGTAGAATCAAGTACAGAAAGCAATCCTGCTAATTTTGAGGAAAAGGAAGTAGAACAGGCGATGGTACGTGATGCGGCGTTACAGATGGAGCGTTTTACTATCGCAGGTATGGAAGAAGATCTGCGGCAAAATATAGGCGAGCAAGCAGCAGGTGGGAGTATTGATGATTTGAATCCACCTGTGGAAGGGGACCCAGTGGCAAAGCAGCTAGCAGCGGACTGGGAAGATGCTCGGCGCTTGAACAAAGCCACTTTAGAGCGCGGTGAAGAAATCGACCTAGACAATGATGCTATGAAGGGTATGTATCTAAAGGAACGGGCGGCGTTGATGGCGCAGGGGATGGGGCGCATGCAGGCGGATATTACGCTGATGCGCAAGCGCAAATTAACAGCAGACGAGATAAAAGAATTCAACCGCGATGTAGAAGATGAAAGTGATGAGAAGTATTACATTGAGTTGTCTGACCAAATATTGACGGATCATCGGGAGGCGGAGAAATTAGCAGAGGAGCAGGAGCGAGAACGGCGGGAATTGATTTTGCAGATGGCGGATGATGCGGCGGAGCGCTCGAAGGCTATTCAGGAAGAGATGTCGAGAGCACAAGCGGAAGTGATGGCGGAGGCTGCTAAAACGGGCGTGACGAACGAGGTTGAAGCTAGCACACCGGAAGTAGAGCGGGCACGAGCTGAGCTGAAGAAGAGTTTGCCGGCGCGTGAGAGATTCCAGAGGTTTAAGCGCAGAGCAATGGCAAGCGTAGCAGCGTTGCTGGTGACGTTTGGAATGGTGAGTAGTGCGTCGGCGCCAGCAACGGCGGCGGAGGCAGATACCTCTTCGAATACCGCAGTGGTTGAGGCGACTGAGGTGCAACGCGCGTTGTTGGACAAGATGCAAGGTCAGCTGCAGCAGATGCAAGAGAAGGTTCAGGAAACGGTAGAAAAGATTGAGCAACTAGATGAAGGGGTGTCTCTGTTGCCAAATGGCTTGCGACAGGATTTGCGTGAGCGGTTAGGCATGAACAAGGAGAATATTTATCATTTTGGTGATAGCATCGCGGAGAAGGTAGACGGTAATCCGGAAGCGGCAGTGGAGGAGAGTTTACGTTTGATTAGGAACTCGCCAGCAGTATTGGTGACTTTTGCGGTGGATCACCCAGAGATTTTGGAGAAGAATGGTTTGCCACGTGATATGAGTGAACAAGAGCTACTTAATGTGCTGTACAATAGCGAAACTGGTGGACGGTTGCAGCAGGATTTGATCCAAGACCTAGAAAATACTTTGCGTGACGAGAATACGCAGGTGACTTTCCGTAGGGGTGATGGGCGTAGTAGGTTTAATACGAACTATGCCTACGAGCGTAACTTTGTGGATGGTAATGGGAACCAGATGTATGACTCCAACGGGGATGCAGCGATTAGGCAGTATGTGAATTACAACAGCAGGTCGGTGACGCGTGATGGTGATAGCGTCTTAGTGACGTTTAATACTGCGCTATATGATAAGGACGGCAATATTATTGGTTATGATACGGATGAGTATCATGCGAACTGCGGTATGCAGGCAAATGATAAAGTGACTACGAAGAGTATTATTCCGGAGACACCGGTAGTAGAACTAGAGGAGCCAGAAAAGCCTAAAACGCCTGAAACACCTAAGACTCCAGAAACACCCAAGACGCCAGAAACGCCTAAAACTCCTGAAACACCTAAGACTCCAGAAACTCCTAAAACCCCTGAAACACCTAAGACTCCAGAAACACCTAAAACTCCTGAGACTCCTAAAACTCCAGAAACTCCGAAGCCAGAAGACCCACCAGTGGTAGTTATTCCAACGCCAGAGGAGCCAATTCGACCTGGAACTCCAGAAAAGCCGAAGCCAGAAGAACCACCAGTGGTAGTTATCCCAACGCCAGAGGAGCCAGAAAAGCCGAAGCCAGAAGAACCACCAGCGGTGGCGCCAAAAGATGAAGAGAACCAACAAGAAGTAGTGAATAATGGTGGGCAAACGAATCCTGTGGAGCCGACTACTGATTTGGAAGCGGAAGGTAATCGAGTGACGGAACAGCCAGAAGTGATTCCGCCGGGGAATGCTGATGAAAAGAGAGATGAGATGATACCTAATCCTGCTGCTTCTGCTGAGGAGCAACAAGAAGCACATAAGGAACAGGAAGAGGCTGATGCAACGGAGATTTTACCGAATGAGAACGGCGAGAATGAGGCCTTGGATGATCAGGCTTATGAGGATTACATTGATAGCTTACTAGATCAGTTAGGCGATAGTGATATCGGATAGGTAATCTATAAAAACAAAAAGGAGAAAAATATGAGAAGAAAAATGATGATGAGTTTGGCGGGAGCGGTGAGCTTAATAGCGCCGTTGGTGTTGACGTCGGCGACCTTTGCTTGGGGGCCGGAGCGGCCTACTTACACTAATGAGCATCCGGCGGATCATGCGGTGTTTAACTCAATTACAAATAACGCGGCGGTTGGAGATGAGCGGGATTTTGTACGGGTTGAGGAGAAAAATTCTGGGCGTCCGTATACAAGTGCGATTGAAGTAGAGGCAGGGAAACAGTATGAAGTATATATTTATTATCATAATGATGCTTCTAAAACGTACAATGATAGCGCACATAATAGAGTAGGTGTGGCTCGGGATGTACGTTTGGCGAGTAATTTCCCATCCAAATTGAGTGCTGGTGAGGAGGGGACGGTGCTAGGAAAGATCATGGCTAGCAATACCGATCCGAAGGAGGTTTGGGATGAGGCTTTTATCACGGCTAAGCAGGATATGACATTGCATTATGTAGAGGGTTCGGCGAGGATTTACAATAATTATGCAGTGAATGGTTCGGTTTTGTCGACGAATTTGTTTAGTGATATGGGAACGTTCATCGGGTTAAGTGAACTTAATGGGGTGATTTTGGGTTGTGATGAGTATTCTGGTCAGATTGTATATACTATTCAGACGGTGGCGGCAGGTGAGCCGGTACCAGAGCCTACTCCAGATCCAGAGAAACCAATTGAGCCAGAGATACCAGATGAGCTCCCGACTACTGGTCCGGTAGAAATTGTATTAGCTATTGTGGTAGTAGGGTTGATTGTAGCGGGTGCAATTTATTGGAGTAAGACTCAAAAAGCGGTAAAACGTACTGCTAAAAAAGCAAAAGGTAAAAAGTAGGTAAGAATTAGCTTGACAGGATAGCGCTTTATTGTAAGATAGGGCGCTATTTCTATGGATGTTACTTAATTGATAGAAGTGGCGCTTGAAATATTAGCAGAAGTGTGCTAGAATGGTGGATAGTATAATAATTTAAGGGAAAATTATGAAGAAAGCAGTTGTACTCATCGGCGGTAAGCAATATCTCGTCGAAGAGAAAGAGACCCTCCGGGTGGACCTCCTTCCGGCAGGAACCAAAGAGCTTGAAACTGGTGCTTTGCTTGTAATTGATGGCGACAAGGTTAGCGTTGGTACGCCAGAGGTTAAAGGTGTGAAAGTTTCAGCAAAAGTAGTGGACGAAAAAGTTGCTGGAGAGAAGATTCGCGTGATTCGCTACCATTCTAAGAAACGCGTCCACAAGGAAACTGGTCATCGCCAGAAATATTCGATGATTGAGGTCATTTCGATCAAGTAAATTGTGCTTCGCGAAGAAATCTCCCTCATAGGGGGATTTCTTTTGCTATGGGATGTGTTATACTGAAAGTAATGAAAAAGTTTTTTGAGAAGTTACAGCAATCGAAAGTCTTTTGGGTTGCGCTAATAATTGTTATTCAGACAATAGTTTATGTGGCAGCTGGTATAGGGAAGAATTACTTCCACATGGATGAAATGTACTCTTATGGTCTAGCAAATTACGACCAGGTGCAGATTTATGAGAAGGATGATTTTTATAATGAATGGCGCAATGCGGCGTATTATAAAGATTACATTGTAGTAAATGAGGATGAGAAGGGTGATTTCTCGGCGGTTTACAATAACCAGCGCGATGATGTACACCCGCCGCTGTACTATTTGTTGCTCCGAATTGGCATGGAGCTGACGCCGGGGGAGTTTTCAAAGTGGACTGGGATTGTAATTAATATCGTAGCGTTTGCAGTGAATACGATATTTTTGTTCCTGGTAGTAGATAAGCTATTAGGTAAGGAGAAGTCACGCTTAACGAAGAGTTTTGTGTTAACATTGGCGGTGAGTCTTACAGTGGCGGCAATTAGCACGGTGATGTATACCCGTATGTATGCGATGTTGACGATGTGGGTGACAATTACGATGTATTTGCACATGCGCTTATGGGAGAGCAAGAAGACGTCGCCGGGGCTGCTGGTGGCGCTGGGGTTGACGGCGTTAATGGGCGTGTTGACGCAGTACTACTATTTGTTCTTTTTGGCGCCGCTGTTTGTAGTATTGGCAGTGAAGTATTGGAAGGCGAAGCGTTGGGCAGAGCTGCGTGCTTACGTGGGAACATTGGTGGGGGCAGCGGTAGTGTCGTTGATAATTTGGCCATATTCAATCCAGCATCTGTTCTTTGGGTATAGAGGGCAAGGGGCGATGGGGAATTTGCTGAATTTTGCAAATCTAGGAGCGCAAGTGGGGATCTTTGCGGGTATTCTGGTGCTGTATGATTTTCACTATATGTTGCCATTTTTGCTGATTGCGATGTTTGCGTTAGCAATTGTAGGGCTAAAGCGACGCAAAGCCTTGACTAATGATAAAGAACAAGATGACTATTATGGTATGATGCTATGGCCGTCGCTATTCTTCTTTGTGGTAGTGTCGATTGCGTCGCCGTTTACGGACTTGCGTTATTTGGAGGCGATTTGTGGTTTAATGTTTGTGGTGGTGATCTATGGACTATATAAATTAGTGGGGATGTTTGCGCAAGAGAAGACAAGAAGTATTATTATGGCAGTGATTTTGGTAGTGATGGCGTTACTTCCAATACCACTTAAAATTGAGCCAGATGTAGAATATTCTCGGTTTGCGGTGTTGAATGAATTTGTAGAGGAGCATAAAGAATTGCCACTGCTCTATATGTATAATCCAGGGAACGAGAGGTTCTTGGACGATTTGCCAGTGTTTGCAGAGGTGGATGAATCGTATGTGATGCACCATCAAGATTACACGCCAGCAAATTTCCGGAAAGTGTTGGCTGGAAAGGATTTGGGTGGGGGACTGATGGTGTTTGCGAACTATGGTAATGAGAATGAGCATTATCTAAAAGTTTTGCGAGAGACGATGGGATTGGAACAACAGCAGCATATTTTTCACACTAATTCGGCGGATCTGTATTTACTGACTAAGAAATAGTACTTTGGCGTGGGTTTATTATACAAAGTGGGGAAATAGGTGGATGGGAATAGAATATATGCTATAATGGTAATAGTTATGGCGAGGGTTATTTGTATTACAAACCAAAAGGGTGGTGTGGGCAAAACGACAACATCTGTAAACTTGGCATATTTCTTGGCTAAGGATAAGTATCGAGTACTCTTGATTGATGCCGATCCGCAAGGGAATGCTTCGAGCGGATTAGGGTTAGATAAATCAACACTAGATGCCAGTATGACGGAGGTGATGTTGTCGGCGGCGGATTTCGCGGACATTATCTTACCGACGGATTTTAAGAATTTTGATTTGGCTCCAACGACACCGCAGCTAGCGAATGCTGAGGTAGAGTTAACTGGTATGAAGCAGAAATTTTCAGTTATGAAGAAAGCAATCGATAGCGTGCGGGATAATTACGATTATATTATTATCGATTCGCCACCAAGTTTGTCACTTTTGACAGTGAACGGAATGATTGCGGCGGATTATTTGATTTTGCCGGTGCAAACGGAGTTTTATGCGTTGGAGGGCGTAGCGCAGTTGTTGGAGAGCATGGCGATGGTGAAGAAGGCGATGAACCCAAACCTAAAGCTGCTAGGGGTGCTCGCGACAATGTATGATAAGCGAACGAGCTTGAGTATGGAAGTGTTGGAAGAAATTCGGAAGTACTTTAAAGATAAGGTGTTTCGGACAACGATCCCACGAAACGTGCGCGTGGCAGAGGCGCCTAGTCATGGGGTGCCAGTAGGGTCTTATGATAAGTTTAGTAAAGGCGCTAAGGCTTATAGGGATTTTGCGCGTGAGGTGGAGGAAAGGACAAAATAAAAATGGCATTAGGTAAGAAAACGAAAGGTTTGGGGCGAGGGTTTGAAAGCTTAATCCCGACGGATCTGGTGGATGAGGAATTTGATCCGACTAGCAAAGAAGACGCGAAGGTTAGTCAGTTAGTTGAGATTGAGATTGAGAAGATTGTACGAGATGAAGACCAGCCGCGGAAGGATTTTAGGCAGGAGGCTTTACAGGAACTAGCGGATTCGATTAAGATACATGGCGTGTTGCAGCCGATTGTGGTAGTAAAGAAGGGTGATAAGTACCAGATTGTGGCAGGTGAACGACGTTGGCGGGCATCAAAGTTGGCAGGTCTTGCGACGATTCCGTCGATTGTGCGGACATTGGATGACCAGAATCGACTAGAGCTGGCAATCATCGAGAATGCGCAGCGGGAAGACCTGAACGCGATTGAACTTGCGACAGCGTATGCGAAACTCAAGGAGCAGTTTAATCTGCGTAATGCGGACATTGCGAAGCGGGTGGGTAAGAGTTCGTCATCAATTATTAACACGCTTAGGCTTTTGCAGTTGCCAGATGAGGCGAAGAAAGCGATGCGCGAATATAATATTGGTGAGGGCCCAATGCGCCCATTGGTGGCACAAGATCGTGAGATGGTGCTAGAGGTGCTTCCAAAGATGATTGAGGGGAATTGGTCGGCACGGAAGATTGAGCAATATGTGGCAGAGCATAAGAAAAAAAGCTCAAGTAGTGCGGTGAAAGTGAATAATTATCGAAAAGAAGAGGCAGAGCTGGCACGAAAGTATGATTGCGAGGTGCGTGTGCGAGGGCGAAGTGTAACACTGAGTGCATATGACGATGAGAAGTTCCGGGAAGTGCTAGCGAAGTTGGCGCAAAGCGACTAACCTATATGGGTGGGGATAATAAAACACCATTTTTTAGTGGTGTTTTTGATGATATATAGGTATTATGATGAGAAAAGCTTGACTTTTATAATGATGTGTGCTATAATGAAAATATAGGGTGCAAGCTGAGTGCTTGGCGCCAGGCTTTTGGTGAGCCTTTCTATGAAATTATAGTAAACTTAAAATTTATTGCAAAAGCTTGTGTTTTGGTAGGTGGTTTGTTATAATAGATGTATCTGATACAAGCTTTGGGGGAATTAGATAAAATAATTGAGGAAAATATGAATAATAGAGAAGCGGAGCGACGTGCTCGTCTGATGAAAATGCGCGATGAGCGGTTGCCGGATATTAAGAAACAATTTGAGGAATCGCAGAAGCGGAATTTTAACTCTAATTTTGCGGAAGGGGGGAAGGATGCGAAATTGGTTGGTCGAAAAGTTACTAGTGCGAAGGTTGGTGGAGCTCGGACGATGACTAGCAAAACTACTGGCGGTACGAGAGAAGCCGGTGGTAAGATTGCTAGTAACAAACTTTCCGCGAAGAACGGCAAAGTAGCGGCGGCGCGAGGTAAGTCTGGTAGGACGGCGCATAAGGTAGATGCAAAGCCTGCAGCAAATCGAAAGGCGGGGTTGGGCGTGTCGGTACGTAAAGGTGAGATGGTGCACCATCAGCGGATGCTGTCGCAAGATGTGAATGCACAGGCGACGCAGCATATTATTGGGATTCCAGTGAATAAGAGCCGTTATAATGGCTATGATGGTAACCAAGTAACAAATGCGCAATTAAGATCGGCACGGCCAGACCCAGAGGCAGTGCGGATTATTCCGATGGGCGGGGTGGGAGAGTTTGGTATTGGCAAGAACATGACTATCATCGAATACAAAGGTGAGATTATCATTATTGATATGGGGTCGTTGTTCGCGGGGGCGGATTATCCAGGCGTGAATTATATGGTGCCGGATATTCAGTATCTTGAAGACAATAAGGATAAGGTGAAAGCAATTTGTTTTACGCACGCGCATTTGGATCACATTGGGGCGTGTAGACATCTTTTGCCGAAGTTTAATCATTTAACTCCGATTTATGCGACGGCGTTTACGATTGGCATGATTCAGAAGCAGATGTCGGAACTAGATGATGTACCGGAACTAAATTATCAACCAGTGGATCCGTTCAAAAATGAGATTATCAAGGTAAGTGAGCATCTTAGTGTGGAGTTTATTCATACTTTGCACAGTATTCCGGGGAATACAGCAATTGTGGTAAGGACGCCAAATGGAGTGATCTATTTTAGTGGCGACTGGCGCCGTGAAGTGAACCCGCTGGGTAAGCAGACAGATTTTGAACGAATTGACGAGATTGTGAAAAAAGAGGGAATTGACCTTTTAGTAAACGAAAGTACGAATATTGATAGCCCAGGGCGGCATCCGCACTCAGAATATGATGTAGGTGAGAACTTGGGGCGAGTGATGGATCACTATGCGACTGGACGCGTAATTGTGAGCTGCTTTAGTTCGCAGATTAAGCGTATCGAGTTAGTCTTGCAGGAGGCGGCAAAGCGTGGACGTAAGGTGGCGTTTGCGGGCTTCTCGATGATAAATAACGTTGAGGTAGCACTAAAGACTGGCGTGATCAAAATTCCGAAAGATACCATTATGAAGATGGAAGATATTGTGAAATTGCCGGACGATAAGGTTACGGTAGTGTGTACTGGTTCGCAGGGTGAGCTGAACGCAGTATTGAACCGAATGGTCTCAGGTGCACATAAGTATATCAAGATCAAGAGTAGTGATGTAATTGTGTTTTCTTCAAACCCAATTCCGGGGAATGAACCGCACGTGGTAAATACGGTAGATGGATTATTGCGTGAGGGTGCAGAAGTGATCCAAAATGGTAAAACTCATATTACGAATCTTGGACCTTTACATTTGTCGGGGCATGCATATTATGAGGATCATATTGAATTTGTGCAGAGGTTGAACCCAACGAACTATGTGCCGTATCACGGTGAGTTCTATATGCTGGAGCACAACGCAGAGATGGCGGAAAATGTGATTGGCATGAAAAAAGAGCGGATTTTGGTGACAGATGATGGGGATATCATAGAATTGATGCCGGATAAGACTATTCGCAAGAATGGACGGATCCAGGTAGGGAATAAACTATTTGATGATGCAGACAAGCCAGTGCATGAGGCAGTGGTGAAGGATAGGATCCATATTTCACGGGAAGGGATTTTTGTCCTAGTGTTGACGCTGAGCAAAAAGAATAATCGCTTGGTGAAGACGCCAGATATTGTGTCACGAGCATTTATCTATCTGGATAATTCGGAAGAATTGGTGGCAAAGATTCGACACTATTTGCGGGTGCGGACGGAGAAGCTCCAGGGCGACGATATGAAAGCGTTTAAGGAAGAGATTAAGGAAGATGTGACGCATATTCTCTTTGATGCGACCGGGCATACGCCAATTGTGATACCGGTGATTAATCGGGTGTAGAGAAGAAGAGCACTGCAGCCAGATTTAAAGCCTAGGCATTGCCTAGGCTTTTGGGTGGGGTGCTGATGAAAAAGCAGGAAAAGGGTAACCCCACCAGCGGAGCTGGTGGGGTGATGAACGAACTATGGAATTAGGCGATACCGAGTGCATCGGCGGTGCGTTTCGCGATGGAAAGAGCGGACTCAGTGTCGGGAGCGACCGCGTCGGCGATGCGCTTCAGCAGGGCGTTCTGGGTCTCCAGCAGTTTGTTCTGGCTCGCGAGGAGTTGGATGATTTGATCGTTCATAATAAGGTGCACTCCTTTAATATAAAATTTGGGGAGAAATGATTTGTAGCTTCCGTACGCTCGGTACAGGAATGCTTGATATACGCGGAAAGCTGGAGCTTTCTTTGTATACCTCCATTATAGCACACATAGATTATTTTGTCAATACTCTTTATGGTTATTCTGTGAAAAAGCAGGGAATTGGTGTAAAATGAGTTAGTTTTAGTGTCTGGGGTAGCGGAGTGGCTTTGTGAAAAATAGTTAAAACTAAGTAAAAAAGATGTTTAGCACTCTTGACGATGGAGTGCTAACTTGCTATAATGGGGTGAAATGAGATATAATATTGATATAGTTTAGTTTTGATTGGGGAAGTGGAGACTCTATGGAGAATGAATTTAGTGAAATGATGAATCGGCTGTCGGAAGACGCGAGATTTGCGCTTCAGAAGGCGGATTTGTTTAGTAAAAAGTATAATAATGGCTACATGGGAACGGAGCATATTTTGCTGGGGGTGTTGGCGCAAGATGCGTCGGAGGGGGCGAAACTCTTGGCGAAGGTTGATGTAGATCTGGCGAAAGCAGAGAAAGCCTTGGGGCAAGAAGCCGCAGAAGTGAATGGTGGGGCGGCGATGGCGATGATGTCATTGTCTGAGTCGGCGGTATTGACGCTAAGAATGGCAGACCACTATGCGACGGAGCGGGGGGCGCGTACGGTAGGAACGGAGCATATCTTGTATGCGTTGTTATGTCAGCCTAGCTCACGGGGTACGGTACTACTGGACAAGATGGAGGTAGATTTGCAGGGTCTCACAGAGGTAGTGGAAAAAGAGTTGGATGCACGAGCCGAGAATGAACGGGCACAGGAGAAGAAAAAGGAATTCCGGAAGGGTGGACAATTGCGTTGGCTGAAGAAGTTTGGACAAGATCTGACGGATATGGCAAAAGACGATAAGCTTGACACGGTGATTGGGAGAGATCGAGAGATTGAACGAGTAGTGACGGTGTTGAGCCGACGCACGAAGTCGAACCCAGTGTTGATCGGCGAGGCTGGAGTGGGAAAAACAGCGATCGTAGAGGGCTTAGCTGAACGGATTGTGAAGAATGATGTGCCGGGAATGCTGGTGGGGAAGCGGATTTTTCAGATAGATCTTTCTAATATTGTGGCGGGAACGAAGTTCCGGGGAGAGTTTGAAGAACGCATAAAAGGTATTATTGATGAGGCGGTAAACAATGATGACATTATATTGTTTATAGATGAGTTGCACTTGTTGTCTGGTGCGGGGGCGGGGGAGAGCACAATGGATGCGGCAAACATTCTTAAACCTGCTTTGGCGCGGGGGCAGTTGCAGCTAATTGGTGCAACGACAATGGATGAGTATAGGAAGTATATAGAAAAAGATAAAGCGTTGGCGCGGCGTTTTCAGACGGTGATGGTGGAAGAACCGAGTCCAGAGGTGACTTTGAAAATCCTAAAGGGTATTAAGGCTCATTATGAGAAACATCATGGGGTGGAGATTCCGGAAGAAATGCTAGAAACAGCGATTCATATGTCTGGGCGGTATATTAATGATCGTTTTATGCCAGATAAGGTAATTGACGTACTGGACGAAGCTTCGGCGATTGCGAAGGTAACAGCGGATAAGAATGGTGGTTCGGAATATAAGAAATTAAAAGTGCGTTTGACGGAATTAGAAGCAGAGATGCAGACGGCGGCGGAGGGAGAAGATTTTGAGAAGGCGGCGAATCTAAAAACCGAGTCAGAGCAGCTGAAGAAGCAAATTAAGACAATGCAAAAGAAGGGCGCTGAAAAACTGCCGGTGCTTTCGGAAGATGATTTGGCGCTTGCGATTTCGTTAAAAACCGGCATTCCGGTATCGAAGGTGCATGGGTCAGAACTGGAACTACTAGGGAAGTTGGAAGAGCATCTACGAAAGTCGGTGGTAGGACAAAACGAAGCAATTAAGGCGGTAGCGAAAGCGATTCGACGGGGGAGGAGTGGAATTGCTGATCCAGAACGCCCGATTGGAAGCTTCTTGTTTATGGGGCCAACTGGTGTAGGTAAGACGGAGCTTGCACGGGTGATTGCGCGAGAAGTGTTTGGCGGGGAGAGTGCGTTGATCAAGATTGACATGTCGGAGTTTGGTGAGAAGCATAATGTATCACGGTTAGTGGGGGCACCGGCGGGCTATGTGGGCTATGAAGATGGCGGAAAGCTGACGGAGGCAGTACGGCGTAAACCGTACTCAGTGGTACTGTTTGATGAGATTGAAAAAGCACACCCAGACGTATTTAACATGCTACTGCAGATCTTGGAAGACGGAGTGTTGACGGATGGTCAAGGCAATAAAGTGAAGTTTAATAATACAATTGTGATTTTGACTTCTAATCTTGGCGCGGGTGAAATGTACCGAGATAGTGAGTTTGGTTTTTCGGCGAAGACGGAGAAAAGCAAGCGTGATCTGGCAGTAGAATACGAAACAAGCAAAGAAGTGGCGATGCGCGAGCTGAAAAAGGTGATGAAGCCTGAGTTGATTAATCGTTTGGATGCGATTTTAGTGTTCCACCCATTGACAGAAGAAAATGTGGAAAAGATTTTTGACAATTTGGTGGAGGAGCTAAAAAAGCGTTTAGCGGAGAAGGGCTTGGCGCTACAAGTGTCACCAGAAGTAAAGAAAGAACTAATCAATGAAGGTTACGACCCAAAGAATGGGGCGCGGCCGCTGCGTAGGGTGATTGAAGATAAAATCGAGACTTTGATTGCGGAGGCGATGATTGCAGGCGAGCTAGAAAAAGGCAATATAGCGAAGATCGACCTAGCAAGAGACAAAAGTAAGGGTAGCGAGCATAAACTAAACTTGAAAGTAGCCAATGGATAAAGAGCCAACGCAAAAGTCGAATCGTTTGAAGGAAGGGATTGCGATTGTTTTAATGACGGTGGTTTTGGTGGTGGTGTATGGGTTTTTGCAGTCGGACTTTGCGCAGGATAGTTGGAAAGCGTGGTGGTATAAAGAACCAGCAAGCGTGAGCACATTACGACAAGATTTGGAACTGACGGGGACTGGTGAGCGGATTTTTCTAGCGACACAACCAGCGATAGAAGAAGCAGAGGCTTTTAATGAACATTGTGGAGAGCATCGGGATGATGTGTCGCTTCTAGGTTGCTATAACGACGGGAGGATTTATGTCTACGATGTGAAGCTGGATAGTTTGCGAGATTCTAATAAAGTGACGGCGGCGCATGAATTGCTTCATGCAGTATGGTCTAGATTGTCAAGACGCGAGAAAGAACAGTTGGAAGGCTGGCTGGAGGATTTTAAGCGAGAAAAAATAGAATGGGTAGAGGGCGAGGTGAACTTATATGGTGAGCAGGAACGATTAGAGGAACTCTATGTGCGGATAGGCACAAAATTAAGAGATATTCCGGATGAACTGGAGAAGCATTATCAAGAGTATTTTTTGAATCGGCTGAAGATAGTGGATTATTATGAAAATTATCAGGCACCATTTAGGGAATTACACGAGAAAAATGAGACAATAAGGGTCAAGGTGGCAACACTAGGAGCGGAGATTGAACAAGAAAGAGCAGACTATGAAAAACGGTCGGCAGCATTAACTCAGAGAATAGAGGAGTTTAATCTGTGTGCAGGGACGGCGGGGTGCTTTGCGACGGACGGCGAGTTTACTAGACAACGGGCGGAATTAGAAACGGAGAGATTGGCGCTTGCGGAATTAAGAACGAAACTAAACAAGAAGATTGATGAGAATAATCAATTAGTGATGGAGTATGAGGAGAACCGGAAGAATTTGGGTGAATTAAATGATGCCATGAATTCTAATATAGATAAGATTGAGGATGGTATATAGTATAATAAAAGGAGAATTATGAGTAAAAAAACATTGAATGATTATTTAGTACCAACCGTAGTAGAGGAGACCGCGCGTGGTGAGCGGGCGTATGATATTTATTCACGGCTTTTGAACGACCGAATTGTATTCTTGGGCGAACAGGTGGACTCGCATACGGCAAACTTGGTGGTGGCACAGTTGTTATATTTGGCAAACGAAGATCCGAAGCGTGATATTAAACTTTATATTAATTCACCTGGCGGATCGGTGTATGATGGTCTTGCGATTATTGATACGATGGATTATATCAAGCCAGATGTACAGACAATTGGAATTGGTTTGCAGGCGTCGATGGGGGCGATGTTGCTGAGCTGTGGGGCTAAGGGCAAACGCTTCGTGTTGCCAAATTCACGGATTATGATTCATCAACCATCATCGGGCACGGAAGGTAAGGTGACGGATCAGGAAATTACATTGAGAGAAAGTATTTTTGTGAAGAAGCGTTTGGCGGAGATTTTTGCGGAACGTACTGGCAAGACTTTGAAGCAAGTAGAAAAAGATATGGATCGCGATAATTGGATGAGTGCGGAAGAAGCGCTAACATACGGGATCGTGGACGAAATAATTAAATAGGCAGTAGGTTGGAGGTGTGATGCGGATCGGGGTAGATATTGATGGTGTATTGAACCGTAGGATGCGGTTTTTGCTGGACTGCGGGTCGGAATTTTGTGCGAAGTCAGGTAAAGGTGAGATACAAAATCTGAAAAGCCCGCACGTGAGTGAAATTTTTGGTTGGGACAAACAAACGCGGGATGAGTTTTGGTACGAATATGGGGCGTTGCAGATGTTTGTGTGGTCGGCGCAGAATTATGCGGCAGAAGTGATAAGGAAGCTGCGTCAAGAAGGTCATGAGATTTGGATCATAACTGGTCGTAATAATGAGGATTCACGTGTGAAAGGAATGCCGGAAGGGGCAACTTGGGAGGATACGACAAAAGGTTGGCTAGCAGAAAATAAGATAGAGTATGATCAGATACATTTTGGATTGAACGGAATCAGGCGCTCTAAGGGGCCGTTTTGTCGAGAAAATGGGATTGATGTAATGATTGAAGATTTGCCGGAGTACTTGGAGGGATTTGTGGGGAAGACGAGAGTTCTAATCTTTGATCAGCCATATAATCGTGAGGTAGAGGTGCCGAACTCGGAGCGGGTGTATGCTTGGTATGATATTTATAGTAAAATACAGAAAATGAAGGTTGACAAATAAGCATAAGTGTGATAGTATTGAGGTATAGCTCTGCTAATGAGCGGAGGTTTTGAGGAGGTAAAAAATGAAGATTTTACGGTTAGATAGTGCTTTTAGGGAGGTAATGTGAAAGTTTTATGGACGGATGGCAGTGCTAGCCCGAACCCGGGGCCAGGCGGATATGCGGTGCTAGAGAATGGTAAGCCGGTGGCGTTGGGTCGAGAGAAAGAATCGACGAATATTCGGATGGAAGGGTTAGCGATGGTGGCGGCTATTAAATATGCTGGTGAAGAGGGTTGCGAGATACATAGTGACTCGGAATTTTGGATAAACGTACTAACAAAGTGGGCACCGGGATGGTGCGCAAAGGGCTGGAAGAAAAGTAAGGGGGAAATCAAAAACTTGGACATTGTGCAGGAATTGTATGATTTATATAGGCAATATCCGGTGAAATTGACATGGGTACGGGGGCATGTCGGTACCAAATATAATGAATTGGCAGATGAGTGGGCGAATAAAGCGCGAAAAGGTGTGACGCTGTCAGAGTAAGTTTTTGGGCGAGCGCCTTTGACGGCGGCTTAGGGGTAGAATAGGGGTGGTAGGTATTGTCTAAAGAGCGTTTCTCTGATAAAATGAAATTAGAGGTAATAACTAATTAATTTTGGGAGAAAAAAGTGGAGAAAACGCAGTTCTTGGGCGCGATAGGGTTGGCTGTAGCTATAGGTGTGAGTGGGGCGAGCCTGAATAGTGGCATGTGTGAAGCGATGGCTGAAAATGAGAATACGAATTTGACGGCTGCTGTGGTAAGAGCAGAGGGTGCAAGAGAGTATGCTATGCAACACCCATCGGAGAAATATCCTGGTTTTGTGAAATATATTGATAGATTGTTGGGTCATGCGAAAGCGGATGTTGTCGAGGATGAGGAGGAACTAATTAGGGCTTTGGATGATGCGGCAATAGCGGTGGAGCTTGTGTTGGGTAGTGAAGCGAAGGCGAAGGTGGCGCAGACGAATATAGGTACTGAGACTACAAATGTTAAAGAACCGATAGACGAGCGTGCGAGCTTAACGATGATCGTTGATGAGCAGTCTAGTGAGAATAATGATAGCCATGAATCAGTGGAAGGTCTTGTACCAGGCAATGTTGAATTACCGAATACAGGCGAAACAACTCGACAGGCAGGGATTGGGGAGTTGATCTTGGCGGGGTTGATTGTGGCGGTAGGAACGCTTGGAGCAACAATGGTGATCTTGAGGGATAAAACGCTAAGCGGTAAGAAGTAACCGAAAATTAATAGTATAAGAAAAACCACCGGGAGATCGGTGGTTTTCTGGGCTTTGGAGGTTTCGGGTGCTTTTGGAATGATTAGCGAGCGAATTTGCTGAAGCCATCGGCAAGATCGCTGGGAAGAAGAATGACGGTCTTCTGCGATGGGTCGGTGCTGATCTTTTCAAGGGTTTGGAGGGTGCGGATATTAAGGCCGCCAGGAGTCTGAGCAAGCATGCGAGCGGCTTCGGAGACGGCAGCGGCAGCGGACTTTTCGCCTTCGGCAGAGATGATGGCAGCGCGACGTTCGCGTTCGGCTTCGGCTTGTTTGGCCATAGCGCGTTTCATGTCGGCGGGGAGTTCAATGTTTTGGAGCTTGACGTTCTCGATGTCGATGCCCCATTTGTCGGTCTGGGCGTCGACAATTTCGCGGATTTGGGCGGAAATTTCGTCACGTTTGCTGAGAATTTCATCTAGATCGAAATTGCCAGTAACATCGCGCAGGGCGGTTTGGGCGAAAGTGCTGGTGGCGTAGGTATAATTGGTGGTTTCGAGGACGGCTTTGGCAGCGTCTAGGACACGGAAGTAGACAATGGCGTCAACATTGACGGTGACGTTGTCACGAGTAATGACTTCTTGTTTGGGGATGTCCATCGGAGTGGTACGGACATCAACTTTGACCATGCGGTCGATGTAGGGAATAATGATGCGGAAGCCTGGTTTGAGAATGCGGGAGAACTTGCCGAGGCGAAGAACGACGCCGCGCTCGTATTGATTGATAATGCGTACGCCAGGGATGACGATTAATAAAATGATTGCTAATATAATTATGAGGGCTATCATAGTGGTTCCTGTTTAACTCTTGTTAAGTTAATTATAACATAATGATAAATATATAATAAAACTAGCTAAAGTTAGAAAGTTCTTATGGTATAATGGTGGTATGAAGAAATTGATTGTGAAAAGTCAATTGAGGGACCGGGAAGCATTAGACCAGCAATTAGCTAATATTGGCATGGAGCTTTCGCCGGTGATTTGGCAGCATGAGCGAGTGTATTTGCCGCATGATTATCGTCCAGCGATGAATTATCCACGGTTGGTGATGCGAACTGAGGTGCGAGCAACTGATCAGCCAGCTATCTACTCAATGTATCTGAAGCGACACATTGAAGATAGTGGAGTGGATTGGTTGAACTATACAGAAGTGAAAGACTATACAGAGGCATCTGGCATGATACACCAGTTGGGATTCCGGAAGGTGGCGGAGGTGAGTAGGCAGAGGCAGGAGCTGTGGCTAGACGATAAGATGGTGATCTATGTGGACAAAGTAGAGGGGTTGGATAACTATTATATTAAGCTGGAGGCGGAGCTGATGGAGGGGGAATCGGTGGACATGCTGCGGCGGGATTTGTTTGGGATTTTGCAGATGTTGGGGCAGGAGACGTTTATTATGCAGGCGTATTTTGACCTAATGCAGAACCAAGAGCAGCCGTATTTTATACCAGAGGGGTGAGAGTTTTCTCTTGTTTTGCGTGGGGGAATGTGAAAAATTTTGGCAAAAAGCATGGTTGACGCATGGAAAAAGCTTATGTATAATTATTGCTAGGAGATCAAGATTATATAAAAATTAAAGACAAAATAAAGGAGAATCATTTATTATGTCAAATATGACAAAAGCTATTGCTGTGCTTGGCGTGGTTGCTGGGCTCGGTGTAGCGGCGTTGCCGTTGAGCACTTATGCTGCGCCAACTAAGATCGAGGGCACTGCTGAAAATGAAGGCGATCCGTTAAGCGCTAGTAAAGATGTTCAGGTGCAGTTGAAGCTTGATGAGAGTCTTTCGATGTATGTGACGAATGAAGCTGGCGATGCAGATGTGACTACTCCGGTAGCTTTGAACGAGAATACAGATACTACAGCAAATTATCAAGCTGCACCTATTGCTATCAAAGTGATTGCGAATAATGCGCAGGGTTATCACTTGACTATTCATGGTTCCGCTAATGACACGTTGACTGGCGCTACTGGAACCGTTGCGACTTCGTTGACTAATGCTAAAGGCACCCAGATTGAGGCTGGTGACTTGACCAGCACAAGTGCTTCGCAATGGGGCTATAAGGTATTGAAGGGCGCTGCTGGGTCAGTGATTGATGCGACTTGGAATGGCGTACCGGCAGAAGCTGCCGCTGCGGAAATTGATGGAGCTAAGGTTCCAACTGGCGCTGCTGGTAACACGACTAAGGTTACCTTTGGTGCGCATGTGCTAGATACGCAAGAATCGGGTATCTATAATGGGCAGGTTACCTTTACGGCTACTGCTGGTTTGAAAGCTGGTGCTTAGTCAGTAAAAGGCGGGCAAATATCGCTTCTTTGGGAGCGATATTTTTGCTTGTGTTTTTGAGACGCTAATGTATAATAGGTAGCAAGTTAAGGAGGCAAATGAGAAGGTTTAGTAAATTATTGGTGCTATTGGCGGTAGTAATGACGTTTTGCGGAGTTAGTTTTTTTGGTGCGAATGTGTCTGCTGCGGAAACGGTGGAGCATCATCTTGGAGTTACGCCGACACAGAGTGACCTTGGCACAATTGAACCGGGCAAAAGTTACTCAAGTAGTTTCAAGATTAAGAATCGCGGGAGCTCGGCTTCGGAGTATGAGATTGATTTTGCTCCTTATAGTGTGCGGGGTGAGAGATATGAGCCAGTCTATGGCGAGGAATCGGTATATACTGAGATAGCAAGTTGGATTAACGTTTCTAAGGGGAGCGGAGAGTTGTTAGCTGGAGCCGAGGAAGAAATAACTTTTACAGTACAAGTGCCTGAGAATGCACATGGTGGAGCACAGAGTGCTATTATTGTGATTAGGCTTAAGAATGATGGTCAGTCTTCTGGTACAGCGGTAAATACTGTGCAGCAGCTGGGTTATATTGTTTTTGGCAATGTTGATGGTGAAATTACAAAAACTGGTAAAGTGTTGGAAAATAAGGTGCCGAGTTTCTTGTTTAACCCGCCAATAATGGGAACTTCAGTGGTGGAGAATACTGGAAATGTGTATACGGTAGCAAAATATACTTTGCAGGTGTTCCCGTTGTTTAGTGATGAGGAGGTATACACTAATGAGGAAGAGCCGGAAGATAACGTAATCTTTCCAGAAACAAAGCGTTACAATGAAGTTACTTGGGAGGGGGCGCCGCATTTGGGAATATTTAAAGTGCGCCAGACTGTGAAAATTTTTGATGATGAAAGTGTGACGGAGAAAATTGTGTTCTTGTGTCCATTATGGTTTCTATTCATCGTGTTGCTGCTGATTTTCTTAACTATCTTCTGGATTGTAAGCCGGGTGTTTAAGCGGAAGAGGGAAGCATAGAAGCTTACTTGGGTGAGAAGAAAATCTGCAGATAGGGCTAAGACCTCATTTGCTTGTGCAGGGAGTGGAGAGCGTATTCAGCGCTTGCCAAACAGGGAAGATTGTAGTAAAATGATATAAAGACAGAATTGTTTATTGACATTAAAAGGAGTTATTTTATGGCATATCAATTAGTATTAAATGAGCGTGCTGAGCAGGGTCATAAGGCTAAGTCTTTGCGCGAGGCTGGACTTGTTACTTCCGTGGTTTATGGTGCGGGTGAACCAGTTTTGACGAGTTCGGCTTATAATGAGACCGAAAAGGTCTTGAACGAAGCGGGTTATCATTCACCAATAGAGTTGACAATTGACGGTGCAAAGCAACTTGCGATTGTAAAGAATGTAGGTGTGAATCCGGTAAGTCGCCGCATTATGAATGTAGAGTTTCAGGCGGTGTCAGCTGATGAGATCGTGGAAGCAACTACGCCAATTGCGATTGTGGACTTTGATAAGTCGGACGCAGCGAAATTACATTATACTATCTTGCAGGTGCTGGAAGAGGTTGATGTAAAGGCGAAGCCATCTGATTTACCAAAGGAATTGGTAGTGGATGGTAGTAAGCTGGCAACACTTGAAGACAAATTGACAGTGGCAGATTTGCAGTTGCCAAATGGGGTGGAATTGGTGGATCGCGAACTCGCTCCAGAAACAGTGGTTGCAAACGTCTATGATCCAGCGGCAGAAGCTGCGGCACGCGAGGCGGAAGAAACCCAAACTGAGCCAGTGGCGCCAGCTGAGGGAGAGGCGTCAGCTGAAGAAGCAAAAACTGAATAGCGGAATAATTCGTATCGAGTTGATGAGTAAAGACCCCCATATGGGGGTCTTTTGTGGCATGGCGAGCTAGTTGTATCTAGCATGGAGATTTTGAGATATGTGTGATATGTAGCGGCATGAGATGAATCGCATGAATGTGCAAAATCTTGCAAAAAAGTGTTGACATTCAGCTTATGATTTGCGATAATGAAGTAAAGATATAGTTAAAACAAATATCAAAAAGAAGGACATAAAACAAAATGAAACTAAATAAAAAGTCGAAGACTGGCGTAGTTGGTTTGTCGAGTTTCTTTGCGTTGCTCGCAGTTTTGGGCACGGCGGTAGCGTGTCCTTCGGCAAGCATGATGGCGTCAGCGGCGACAGAACAGTCACTAAAAATTGATTTTAGCTTGGAGAGCTTGTCGACAACGAAGTTGACGATTGACTTCTTCTTGGCGAATGGTAATCCAGATTATGTAACGTTTTTCAAGCAGTTGGGTATTGACTTCTTATTGAACTCTTCAATTTCGATGACGATGGACAAGAACACTGTATCAGCGACGGTAGACCCAGTGTCGACGACGGCAAACTTTGTTTCTGCCTATCAGGATCTAAGCGTGACGACGAATGGCGCAGAGGGTGTGTCGGTGTATGTCTATAGCACTGATGGTGAAACGGCGATGATTAGTGGGACAAACAAGATTCCGACTTTAAGTAGTGCAGTAGGCCAAGCAAACTTTACTTCGGATCGGTGGGGATATAGCTTGACGACGCAAGATGGGTATAATAGCGCCAACTTGCAATATAAGGGATTAGCGACGGCTGCAGTGCAGGGTGGAGCAGATTACACAAAGGCAGGTGCTGGAAGCAATAACTTGCGTCTTACCTTTGGTGCGAAGGTGAGTATGGATGGTGCAGCGGGTACTTATACGCGTGATGTGCGTTTGAATGCGGTATCTCCTGCGGAAGTACCGGCGATGATTAGTGAAGCACGCAATAAAATCAATCAGTATATTGAAACTTCTCTTGAGAATGATCCAGAGCTAAAGGCTGAAGTGGAAGCGCGTAAGGCTGCAAACGGTGGACAAAATCTAGATATGGCTGGTGAATTCATCGGGTCTATGGTGAATGAGGATCAGGAGTAAGATTATAGCTTAAAGAATCTTGATTTAAAAAGAGCCCCTTGCGAGGGGTTCTTTGGATGGAATAGAGTTTTTGACATTGCCCATCAAAATACTGAGCCTTAAAGTATAAACTTTATGCTTATATTTCTATTGTATCACACGTTAGTATTTTTGTCAATACCTAGTGGGGCATTTGATAATTAAAAATGAATTAACGGAGATAACGAAGAGCGTCAACGTTATTTTCGAGATGGCGCTTGAGGGCGGCTTGAGCAGAGCGGATTTTGGTCTTGTCGCCTTTCCATGTGAGCATAACAGGTTCTTGCAAGGCACGACCAAAGGCGAAGCTGATAGGCCAAGGGAAGGGTGTGTTCTGACAAATGGCAGTGAAATTAGTAGTGGCGACTTTGCTGTCTTGCCCGCCGCTGAGGAAGAGGACGCCGCCGGTGTATTTAGAAACGGCGTGTTTAAGAATGGCTGCAGTGGCCATGCCGATAGCATCTGAAGTGGCTGGAGTTGAGTTGTCTTTGCCGTTTATGATCATGTTGGTTTTAAGGATGCAAGCTTTGAGGTCGACGCGGCGTTGTTCGAGTTTGTCAAAAATGGCAGTAAGGATACGATTGGTAGTAGCAGCGGATTGTTCGATGGTGTAATCGCCATCTTGGAGGATATCAGATTCGATAATCGGAACTATACCAGCAAGCTGGCATTCTTTGGCAAAGCTAGCAAGAAGCTCGGCGTTTTTTTCGACAGCGATGAAGCTGGGTTGGTCTTTGGCGATGCGGAATTCGGCGCGCCATTTAGCAAAACGGAATCCGTCAGCATAAGCAGCACGCATGCGGTCAAAAAGAGTGCTGATGCCGAGAGTGTAGTATTCACCGGTTTCAGGAAGTTCGGCGAGACCTTGGTCGGCTTTGAGGCCTGGGATGATACCGCGATTAGTGAGATAGTTAATGACGTGTTGACGATCGATTTTTTGTTTGGCGCTTTCAGCACTTAAGATAATACCACTTAGGAAACGCTCGATATCTGGTGAGGTGAAGATAATTTCACGGAAAGTTTGACGATGCTTGGCGTTGCCGGGGATGCCGGCTTTGGCGAGGCGGGCGGTGAGTTTTTGCTCGGATTCGTCCATGGCAAGGATGCCTTTTTTGGGGGCCATGATAAGCTGGGTAGTGTACTGGAGATTCTGGCGTTTTTCGCGTTCTTCAATGGCAAGGGATTGGAGTTTTTTTGCAGAGAGGGAACCAGCAATGGTGGCTTTTTCGGCGTTGATACGTGCCCAAAGGACGGCGTCGGCAGGAGAGCCACCAACAGAGATAACACCAAGAATAGTAGCGACGATGGTGGAGTAAACAGTAAGGTGAGTCATCATGTCGGTTTTACTGAGCGACCAACTTTCTTCGGCGTCGCCAAAAATGATTTTGCGAGGGCTAATGTGACAAACAAGCTGTTTGTTAGTAGGGGTAACTTCGATTTTGTCGACGATCTCAACGGGTGGATGCATAGGCGGCTCGTCTTCAAGGAAGACGACGTCGGCCATATCCTTAAGCTGTTGGCCTGCAGGTGTAGTGTGCTTTTCGGTGTGAACAGCGAGCTTGGTGGTGGGAGAGAACTTAAGGAAATTTTTGAGCTCTTCGACGAGTTTGTTGGAGGCGGTAGTGGAGCGGTCGATGAGGATCCACTCAGGGGTGCCACTGGGCATGGACCAATCGGTCTGTTTGCGGTTGGAAGGCACGAAGTAGGCAATTTCGTCTTTGTGGCAGAAGATATAGCGATAATCATCGGGCTGGTCAAGCCAAGTAACTTCACCATCTTGGAACTCGACGCGAGAGTTGAGGATTTCGGAATTGAGCCCTAGACGGTGTAAGACGGCGAACGAGACGGCGGCGCCACCGTAAACGCTAGTGCGTTGGAAGAATTTGTGTGCGGCACCATTGAAACCAAGATTGAGCCAATCGATGCCTTGCTGATCGGTTTCAAAATCATTGTGGCGATCGTCTAGTTTGATGTAGATGTCTTTGAGGACATTACCGATGATTAAAATCTTGCTCATGTATTAATTATACCATAACCTTTAGTACTTAGAGAGGTGCTGATCTTAGTAATTAAGCGTTGTTTAGCCGCGGGGAGGTTCTCCGGTGGGTTCGGAAAGGAGCTTCTTGGATTTGATTTCGTAACGCCGACCATTGACTGGGGAGATGAAGTAATCTTCACTCAAGAGATTGACAAACATGGTAAGATCTTTGTCGTCCATGATGATAATAGAACCGTCGTCGTCGGTCATGAGCTCGAGTTGCATATCGTCGGCGTAATCGACGAGTTTGTCTTGGGGCATTTCTTCGGCAATGTCGAGGGCTTGGAGTTTTTTGATGAGGGGCTTTTTGTCTTGGAGCAGAGTGTTGAGGGTTAAGCCTTCGGCAAAGGATAACTTGTATTTGTCGGTGATTTCTTTGGCTTTTTCGTCGGCGATGGCTTGGGATTTATAGTCATATTGGAAGAGATTTTCGAATTTGGATTGGTTGAAAATTACTACAGTGCCGTCGATGATGGCGACTTGGTTGTCATCGGGCATTTTGAGGGCGACTTCCGCGGAGAATGGTTCAAAACTTTCGCCGTTGAGTTCCCAGCTGCTGCCGCCTTTGAGGGCGGAAGATGGGGATAAAGCCTTGGCGATGTAAAAGACTTTGGTCTCACCGTCGGCTCCAGGGTAGGAGAACTTGGCGATGATGCCTTTAACCTTTTTGAATTCGTCGACATGGTCGTTCCAGGAGTCGATGTTGCGGTATTCGTGTTCGATTAGGTGAATGAGGGTCTCGGCGCGGCCGACATTGGTGAGCTTGGTGCGGTAGATGACTTTGTCTTCGCCGTCGGATTTTTCGTATTCACGACATTCAAGACCTTTGTCGGCTTCCTTAATGATATAGCCGGTGGCTTCTTGCATAAACATAGCCTTAACACTGGCAGTAAGAGCGTCGGAGTAGCGGACGCGGAAAGGGGTGTAATTTTTGTTGAAGAGGAAGAGCTCGACGGAGACGTTGTTTTTGACTTCGTCGATTTCGTTGGCCCAATGGAAGACGTCGAAAAAATCATCAACGCGATGATACTCGCGGTCGTCGTCGGCGTCATCTGTGGTGCGAGCAGCGTCAGTGGTGTTGGCGCCGGTGGCGGAGAGGTCGATGGCGGCGTCGGAGGAATCTGTAATGTCGGAGTCAACTGTGCTAGCACTGGTTGCAGCGCTGGCTACAGTGTCGGTAGTAGGGTCTGTGCTGGCTGTGTCATTCTCGGAGGCCTGGGCTTCGAGAATGTCTTGGTTGGTTTGTGGTACATCATTATCCATAATATTATTTTACCTCCTCACTTTTCATATATTATAGCGTAAAAGTGGTGAAAGGGGAAGAGTGCGATTTTAACAGGATTTAATAGGATTGGCAAGAGTAAGCTACTAGAGAATAACTGTGGCGAAATAATGTTCTTGTTATTCTGTCAATGGTAGGGAGGTGTCGTGTTCGGGTTTGGAGGGGAATGTTCGGGTAAATGTGAAAATGTGGGGTATTTTGAGCTAATTGCCTCTGTTGTAGCAAGGTAAGCATAAGCTATTGACAAAAATGACAATGTGTGCTACAATGGTAACATTGATTCAGCCTATTCATTCTTACAGAACGGTTTTTCTTTCAATGTTGTAAAGGCTCTTGAATTGATTTCGTTATGGCTTCAATCTAACTATCTCTATTGTAGCATAAGCAATGCTGTAAGTCAATAGGGAGTCTTTGCAACGTAGTGATAGGACGACTTATTGCTCGTCGCCCTATCTGTTATTGTTGTGGAAAAGTGTTCTACATAGTGGCTGTACGTTGTTTTTCTCCGAGCTCAGATAGCCTTACGAGCATCTCAATGAAAATTTTTTGCTGTTCTGGAGAAAAATCTTTTATGCAACGTTCGAATGATTGCTGAGCCTCTCTTTCACGTTTCTCATCAGTTTCGATCTCTAAGTGTGCCGACGGGGCGATGCCTGGAACTTTGAGTGAGCTATCCTTGTATTTTGAGAATAGGGCTTGCTGTCTGCCATCAAGCCCGTGCAGATACCTCTCTGTAGTCTGTGCGTTTGAATGACCAAGCATCATCTGCATTTCTAAAAGCTCAGCACCCTTACTTTGGATGTCTGTTGCAAATGAGTGGCGTAGTGCGTGCGGATAAAAGTCGTCAAATCCAGCAGCTATGAATGCTTGACGCATTTTAATCCTAAGAGTATCAGTGCTACATGTATCACCAAAACGTCCTGGCCATAAGGCATCCGTAATTCCATTTTTCGAAACATAGTCGACTAAACGCTCGTATGTGTCAAGGGTAACATACGACTCCCTATCCTTGTTGCCTTTGCCTACGAAGTGGATCTTTTGTCCCTTAAAGTTGCTCAGGCGCAAATGTGTGAGCTCGCTAATTCTTAGACCAGCATCAAAGCAGATCCTTATTAGGAGTCCAGCCACCTCGTCGGCGCATGTTAATACTTTGTCAATTTCCTCTTTAGTGTAGTGAACTCGTGTAACTTTACCTTCGTGACGCTTCTTGATCAGAGGTAGTTTTATTGGAATTTCCATGCCCATTTCTCGGCAATAGCGTACCCAAGCCTTGATGTGTGCTGTACGCGTGTTAATCGTACGATTTGAAACTCTGGCGTTTACTTGCTTTTCTACCCACAAGTCGTAACCACGATTTGTTAGTTGCCTCATATCGTTGCACTCTGAATCAATAATGAAATGCACATAGGTGTGCTGTTTACTTTTGAGCGTCATTTGGCTCATCCCGCGTGTAAACTGGCAGTAATTGAGATATTCCTCCATTTGATAATAAATTTCTAAAGTTTTAGCCATTTACAGTTTTCGCTTTCTGCCCACCGAATTAAAATTATTATTTTTTGTGCCTACTACTATTCTTTTTATATTTCTTTTTCTATGGGCGTAACGTTTCGTTACGGCACTCTCAATAGCCGGTGTAACGTTTCGTTACGGCGGAATTGTTTTTTCCACCAACTTTTCCACCAAAATATGCGTAGTTTTCCACAACTTTTCCACAGGTGGGGCCTTGACAACAAAAAACGGAGGTCGTTACCTCCTTTTCGCGTCAAATCGTTGTAGAGACTACAACAACTTGTATTTTGTTTTGTCGTTCTGGTTTTTACCATTCTGAACCTTGATCAAATGTGCATTCGATAACTTATCTCGTACTCTTGTAAACTTTGGTTTGCTCCAACCAAGTTGTTCTATAATATATTTAGTCCAGATGGCCATGTAACCGTTTTTGTCTTTTTTCCAAGCGCGTGCGAGATTTTCTAAAAAAGCATATAAAATAGCCTCCTGTTCGCCAAGCTCACGAACAAGCTCTATATCGACCTTCAAGAATGCCTTTTTGCCCACGTTAAATTTACCTCCAAGCATCATTAATTAGAGGCGAGTAAGAAATAGCCTCACTCAACTAGTAAGCTAAGTGAGGCTATCAGAACTTTATGTGTTGTCGTAATTATATCGCAGTTAATATTCTTTGTCAAAGTAAAATTGATTGTGGTATAATTAGCTTATATCAATGACGGCTAGATCTCTCTGGTCGTTTTTTGTTGGCTAGACTTCCCTAGTCGTCTTTGGTGCCGAAAATCAATTTAATAAGGCATATTACATGATTAGAAACCCTACGATTCAAGAATTTGAAGCAGCAGCGACAACTAGGATGCTGACTCATAAGCGAGCTAATAAGGCCAGTTACTCCCATAGCGAAGCATCTGCTCTAGCAATTATCGGAGCTAATAGCTACCTACAGGACATCGAGGCCAACGATAAGCTTTGGTGTATGGCTCGTGGCAAACGTACATATATCTTTCATATGCCGTCGAGGCGAGTAGCTGGTGAACTTGGTCTAGATTTTGACCGAGATGCTGACGGACAATGTAAAAACTTGCGAATTGTAGTACTGGATCGCAAAGGCTTAACGAAATGTAAAACAATTGGAGATTTAGTCATTGACATAGAGCGACGACAAAAGTCTTATCGCAATAAAAGAAAGGAGTATAGATGAAAACTATCAAAGTTAATTTAGATTCAGACGGTAATGCTCATATTTGTTTATATGGTGAGCATATTGTACTTGGCAAAGACAAATTCAATGAGTCTGGCAAAGCGAAATTCACCAAGTTTGGTGAAGAGTATGTCGCAGAAATTGCTCAACCGGCCAAGAAGCAGCGTCAGAATACGAAAGCTAAGCCTAATACTTCCGATGACCAGCAACTATCGGAGGAATAAAGCATGAAACAGATTACGATTACAATCTGTGCGTCTGATAATCGCACCCAAGCGAATGGATATGATCCGAAGTTCTATGACGATCAAGAAAAGCAATACGCAGACATAGTCAATGATATGAATACGGCAAAGAAGGTGTTTGGGGATAATCTTGCTGTTATTACCGTTACTGAATGGGAAAAGGTCGGCGAGATTGAATCTACGACATATAGAAGCATTGACGAGGTAATCAAACGATATACGGCAGAGGAATAATGAGCGATGGTGGCAGACAAACAAAAGACCAACAAGAAAAAGACGCAGACGAAAAAGGTCGCGTCTAGCGTTGGTGCCACCAAAAAACGTAAGTCTAAAGTAAATAAGAAGCCACCATACCGACCATTGAAATTTCAGAGCGTTAAAGAGATGCAAGATAAAGTAGAGGCCTATTTCACATCATGTAACGATTATGTGCGTGATGCGAAGGGTAATCGTATGAAAGATACAGTATCCGGTGAGTATTTAACGTATCAAGCAAAAGTTCCAACTATTACTGGACTAGCCGTATTCCTAGATACCTCACGCGAAACTCTGCTTGATTATGAAAATGAGCTACATAAAAACAAGGATATGCCACCAGAAATTAGGCACGGCTTTTCTGACACAATAAAAAAGGCGAAGTTACGCATTTATGATGCCACAGAGCAACAGCTATATCGAGGTAAGCCGACTGGTGCTATTTTCTCGCTCAAAAACAACTACGGTTGGGAGGATAAGACGAAAGTTGAAACCAAAGATGTCGGCCATCATAATCCATTTGAAAATCTTAGTGAGGACGAGTTACGTCGTTTAGCTGGGGAGATGTCATCATGAAAGACTCTTTTGACGTAGAATTGGCTCGTTTCGGTGCTCGTTTGGAGTTGGCACGTAGGCATTTATATGATTACTGTCTGTTACAATATCCAAGCTTTTATAAGCCAAACCGAACCTTTTTGAAGGATATTTGTAACCAAATTGAGGGTTTTGTGAAGCATAGCCCAAAGCGTTTCCTAATTCTCAACGCTCCACCTCGCCACGGTAAATCATTAACGGCTCAATCTGCTACAGCGTGGCTATTAGGTGACAATCCATCGAGCCGTATTATGACGGCATCCTATAATGAGCGTCTAGCCAGCACTTTCTCCAAGAATGTGCGCAACATTATTCAGACAAAGAAAGTTGGAGAACGCGTTGTCTACTCAGATATTTTTCCGGGAGTTAGCGTACAATACGGCGACGCAAGTGCGCAGATGTGGACGTTGGAGGGGCAAAACCAAACATCATACCTTGCGACTTCTCCGAATGGTACGGCGACCGGTTTTGGCTGTAACTTCTTAATTTGTGACGACCTTATTAAGAACGCGGTTGAGGCGTATAACGAAAATGTTCTAAACGATATCTGGTCATGGTTTACAGATACAATGCTTTCGCGCTTAGAGGGGCAGAAGAAAGTTATTGTCATCATGACGCGCTGGGCAAAAGGTGATCTTGCTGGGCGCATTCTGGAGGCATTTCCAGACGAAGTTGAGCTTATCACTTATCAAGCGTGCAACGATCAAGGCATAATGCTCTGTGACGATATTTTGAACACTAAAGATTATAACTTCCTCAAGCGTGAAATGAGTCTTGATATTTTCGAGGCGAACTATAATCAGAAACCTATTGATATTAAGGGGAGACTCTACTCCGAGTTCAAGGAATGGGAGAAAAAGCCAGAGGGCGAAGTCAAAAACTATACTGATACAGCCGATACCGGCTCTGACTTTCTCTGCTCTGTTAGCTATGTAGTATTCGAAAATGAAGCGTATATTACAGATTTAGTATTCACAGATGAGCCAATGGAAGTCACCGAAGGCAAAACTGCCGATCTATTTCATCGTAGCAATGTGGCACAGGCGTTTATCGAAAGTAACAATGGTGGACGTGGGTTTGCGCGCAACGTAGGGCGGATATTGAACAACGAATACAATAGTAATCGCACCATTATTACTCCGCGTCCACAATCTAAGAATAAAGAGAGCCGTATTCTTACAAGTTCGGCATGGGTACAAAATCATGTTTATATGCCGCCAAACTGGAAGACCAGATGGCCAGAATTCTATAAGCAGGTTATGGAGTATCAAAGAAAAAGCAAAAATGCTCACGATGATGCTGTGGACGTTCTGGCAGCCATTTTTGAGAATATCACGGCGCAACCTGAGCCAGAAGTTATTACTACTGATGAGATAGATGACGGCTATTACCGTCGCCCATTTGAAATGTATTAGAAAGGAGTGATATGGAAAAACTATACATTTTACCACGTGGCACCGAACCCGAAGGCAAGACTATTGCCAGCCTAATCAGAAGTCGAGATCGCAAAAAAGACATCAAGGCATATAATTTGTTGGAAAAATATTACAATAGCGGAGATGTCTTACTCCGCCGCACACCACATAAGCTGTATGCCATCACGAACTATGCGCGCTATATTACTAAGACTAATACTGGTTACTTCTTAGGTAACCCGGTTTCGTACTCTGCTAACGATAAGGTAAACTTAGACTCGATTTTGCAGAAATATACTGCACAAACAATTTCAACTCTAGACTATGAGCTAGCCACTGATGCCTCTATCTTTGGTCATGCCTTTGAGCAGGTCTATGTTGATGAAGGCAGAGAGCCTAAATCTACAAAGATTGACCCTCGCAACATTATATTGGTCCATGATGACACGGTCAACCATAATAAGATGTTTGCCGTCATATATTCTGGACAACGTAGCTCCCAAGAATATGATGTAACTATCTTAGACAGCGGGAATATTACCGAGGGCAAACTCACTGGCGACGTTCTGGCGATTGATAAACAAATGCCTCATATTTTTGGAGAAGTCCCCATCGTTGAATACATTAATTCGAGCGATCGCGTTGGAGATTATGAGCCAGTGTTATCACTGATTGATGCTCGCAACATTCTACAGAGCGATCGAGTGCTAGACCGTGAGAGGCTCGTAGATGCAATTCTTGCATTCTACGGAACGGCATTCAGCGAGGAGCAACGCAAACAGCTCAAGAATAGCCGTATGCTATCTAATTTGCCACCAGATGCGAAAGTTGAGTATATCGTGAAAAATATCAACGAAGCAGATGCTAGTGTGCTCCTGAAAGCTATTACCGACGACATTCATATGATTTCCATGACTCCTAACATGACGGATGAGAACTTTGCTAGTAACTCAAGTGGTGTAGCTCTGAGCTATAAGCTAATCGCTTTTGAGCAGCACATTAAGGATAAAGAGCGCTACTTCGAAAAAGGGCTCATGGATCGTCTCGGTCTATATTACCAGTTCGTGAACTCCACGAAGGATGACGCAATTGCCAAGGACGCAGTAGATATTATCTTCAGCCGTGATCTGCCAAAGAACGATTATGAAACCGCTCAACTCATCAATCTATTACTAGATTCTGGTCTGGTTGATCGAGAAACCTTAGCTGGACGGTTGTCGTTCGTTAAAGATCCCAAGGAAATCGTGGTGCAAGCTCTGAAAGAAAAAGAAGAAGATCTGAAACTAGGTAATTATGGGACGGGTGAGCCCGATGAGGCTGACGATCCATTAGACGAGGAGTAGTATGAAAACGCGCTCTGATGATTACTGGGCGAAACGTTCACTTGAACGGCTTAGTGAGGCAGAAAAGACTTCTATAACCTACCTCAAGCAAGTCCAAAAAGAGTACCGTGCGACAGCTCGGGCTATCGTTGAACAGGTACGTAAACTTTATGCCACATACTACGGTAAGAGCGGCTTTGATATTGATGCGCTTAATAAAGTTGCCTCTCAGGGCGACGTAAAACGCTTTCTAGTGAGCATGGAGGCTCAAGGCTTACCAACTGATCTTCCCAACAATTGTCGAGGCAGAATGAGCCGTTTGGAACTTCTAAACAGCCAAATGCTAGGCAAAGTGAAGCAAATGGCAACCAAAGAGAGTGTCGCAACAACCGATTTATACGACAAAGTATTTCGGAATACTTACTATCGTACTGGATATGATGTATCTAAAGGTCTTGGTGAAACTCTTGCTTTCGGCAGTTTAGACGACAAGACTGTTGATAAAGTACTTGAATCCAAGTTTTACGGCAAAAACTATTCAGAGCGTATTTGGGGTAATTCTAATAAATTAGCTGATCAGTTACAGAGTATTATTTCTCAAGCTATTGCAACTGGACAATCGTCAGAGAAGACTGTTCGATTAGTCCGAGAACGTTTTAATGTTAGTCAATCCAACGCGGCACGTTTAGTGCGCACAGAGACATGTTATTTCGAGAATCAAGCAGAGATTGAAGCGTATAAAGAGATGGGTATATCAGAGTACGTGATATTAGCTACGCTTGATAGCCGTACATCTAAGATCTGTCGCGAGATGGACGGCAAACGTTTTAAGATTAAGAATGCTGTGGCAGGCAAGACGCTACCTCCACTCCATCCGTATTGTCGCACAGCGATACGCCCGTATATTGGAATAGCGTTTGAACCTAAAACGCGAATTATGCGTGATCCAGAGACGGGTAAAAACAAGACTATTGAACAGATGACTTACCATGAATGGCGAGCGCAATATATACCAAACGAACCTAAGGCCAACCAAAAAGGACTAAAAGTGGGGGTTATAGGGGGATTATTGAACCAAAGATGGAACAAGTGGCAAGTAGGAGATGACCTTTTTGTCGGAGCGAATAGACCATTGATAGAAAAGTCAATTAAACAGGCAAGCAGGATACTTGAGGAGTATCCTATAGTGAGTGAATCGATTCGTGAGAATGGTGGCATAGCGTTTGAACTGGTCGATGCCGCAATATATAAGGCAGCAACTTCAACAGATAATTCACGCATACTATTTTCAAGGAAGGCTTTTGCTAATCGCGAAAAATACTTGGCAGTTTTAGAAAAAGAAATGAAAGTTGGCTTTAAGATGCGTGTTCCGAAAATGTACCACGACATTTATACCATCACGCATGAGATGGGGCATGTGGTCGAGAATTACCTTGTCGATGGAAAGAAAATCACCAGAGCGGAGTATAATAAACGCGCTACGGCGATTAAAAATGATATCATAAAGATAGCGCAACAAATGAGCAATAAAACGCGAAGCGAGGTACTAGCAGAAATGTCAGACTATGGGCGCAAAAAGCCGCAAGAATTCTTTGCCGAAGCTTTTGTGGCACATAAACTAGGTAGTCCCAATATATGGGGAAAAGCTATGAGAGAATATCTAAGGGAGAGGGGGCTGAAATAATGTTTTCTGATATATCAATGCCATTATTTATGAAGAATAGTGAATGGTATTATTTTGATGATGAAGCTGGCATTACTTGTCTAACCGAAGCTGGAAAGAAAATTCCAGAGGTCATTGCTAGCTATAAAGAATATTATAGCGACGAGGATGACAACCTACTCTATTAGTAGTTCTATAGTGCATGAAGTTATTGCTAAAAATAATCCTTATGATATAATCAATTTAAGATCAATGACGACCTGTTAGGTTGATTATTGAATTTCTTTAGCGACCTTCGGGTCGCTTTTTCGTTGGTTTGTAATCTAAGCCGAGAGGCGTAAAAGGAAGGATAAGAAAATGGACCCCAAAAATCCAGATTCTACCAACAGTAACCCGGCAGGTCAACCTGATGATAATGCCAATAAGGGTGACGATCAGGGTAGCAAGACCTTTTCTCAAGATGAGGTGAACGAAATTGTGCGCAAGCGCATCAATGAAGCGAACGCTAAGTCCGAAGAAAAGCTTAAACAAGCAGTAGCAGACGCTCTCGCCGAGCAGGAACGTAAAGCGAAACTGACCGATGAGCAGCGTGCGACTGAGGCTCAGAAAGCCAAGGAAGAGGAAATTGCCAAACGCGAACATGATGTAACAATGCGTGAACGGCGAAACGAAGCCATTGAGATTATGGTCCAGCAGAAGCTTCCTACATCCATGGTTGATTACATTGTTGACCAAGATGTTGAGAAAACTAAAGCAAACATTACTCAGTTTAGCAAAGACTGGCAAAAAGCCCTCGAGGATGCAGTAAAAGCCAAAGTTGGCGGGAGCACTCCCACCGACAAAGGTAAACGCACCGACACTCGGAATGGACGCACTTACGGCCGTGACAACGGTGCAGGAGTGACTTCACTCTGACCTTCATAACTGGAGAAACCAAATGACTGAGGCATATAACATTTATGCGGACGGCACTAATAAGGACGACTTGGTTGAGATTAAAGGTGCTGTAATTGAAACTGTGGCTAAGACTGCTGTTTCTATGAAGATTAAGAACCGCTATGGCGTGGGTGACCCTGCTGCAGGTTCCGTTACTTACGATCGTTTTAAGACATCCGCTTCTAAAGCTTACGGGACCGCCCGCACTGCCGGCAAGGGTGATGCTCTGAAAAACACTGGTAAGGTTACCAACAACATCAGCGATCGTCAAGAGATTATTGAAGAACTTGAAGAAGGCGATGTTACTAGGTTCGGCGTTGTCGACCTGGTTGAGCGCCGCCAAAACGGCGAAGTGGCTTCTATGGTTGCTTATCTTGATGGTAAGTTCTTCGCCGAAGCTGAAAGTAAGGCGACCGCAATCGCTGGATTGACGACTGATATGAAAATCGAGGACATCATCGAAAAGGTGATTCAAACTCTCTAATCGGTCAAGAACGACTGGGTTCGCGGCGTGCCTCGCAACCAGATTCGCATTGCTGCTTCCCCAGCAATCTTTGGCAAGCTATCTAACCATCTGAATACTATCAAAAATAGCATCACTGGCGAAGAGCAAGCCGTGTTTAACGGTGGTGTTGTCGTCTATGAAAACATCAACCAGACTGCCGACATCGTTGCTATGCATGAAGGTGCAGTGGCTCAAGACGTTAACGTTAGGGATTACACTGACCCTGCTCGCATCCCATTCAGTAGCGCATATGAAGTTGCCCTGTTCTATGATCAAGGCACTAAGGCTGTTGAGCCGGATTTGATTTTCAAGGCAACTTTGACGGAACCGGCCACTTCATCCGAGTAGAAACCGCACGGGAGAGGCTGTAAATATGTCTCTCCCGTGAAGAATATTAGCATAATTTGGAGAAATATAACCATGACAACTAGATATTTCAAAATGGCAAAGGTTGGTACTGTCCTGGCTGTTAGTGATAAAGTAGCCGTCGGTGAAGGTGAGAATGCTAAACTATTGATTCGTCAATATGAAAGCCGGCCGGATTATTACATTCCTTGCGATAAAAACGGCAAGCCACTGTCGGCAAAGGCAAAGTCGCCAACCACCAAGCCTAGAAAGCCATCTAATACTCAGGAAGCCGATGCAGAAACTGACAAGGCAACAGATGCTCAAACCGATGATAAGCCTGAAGAGGGTAGAAACGAGAAATAGCTATGGGAATCGCTCGTGATACTTTTGTCGAACAAGTGGTAGAGGTTCTGAAAAGCAGAAATGAAAAAGCACTCGCAAACGAGAACCTTACTAAGGATACGGTTGAGGAGGTTACCGATCGCATTTCGCTGTATCTTAATCTTACCCCAGTAAATGGCTCTTATGTGTTCGACGAAAGGCTCGTACGAGTTGCAGCAAGGATTGCGAGCGGCATTTTCACTAGTATTTCTAACGAAGTGTCCGGAGATGGTGGCGAAGCACAAATCAAGTCTATCTCCGACAATGGTCAGACGATTAGTTTCGCTGAAGGTGTACGCAACTATCTTGCGACATCAAGCGACCAAGAGGTTTTTAGCGGTTTTACGGAGCTACTGAAGCCATATCGGAGGTGTAATGTTGTTTCCTAACTCAGCCAAACAGGCGATAGCTAAGGCATTTTATGACAAAGAAGTTGCCATATTGGAGAAGCAAGAAGCATATGACGCCGAAGGTGGCCTAGTCAAAACTGGCACCGCCATAAAGAGTACTTTTACAGGAAATGTGAGATTCGTTTCATATGATGAGAATCAGCAGGAGAAAGGGATCGTAAAGGACATTGACGTAGTAATTACATGCTCTACGGACACTACCGTAGATGTCGGAGATTTGTTGCAGTATCAAGGCTCCAAATATGTCGTAAGTAGCCGAGTTATAACCGATTCTCATATGGAGCTGGAGGGTAAAATATGGCAAGTGTAACGATTTCAATTTCTGGTGTTAAGAACTTGCAACGCAAACTTGGAAATATGAAGAGCCAAAAAGCAACACGTTTTGCAGTTTCTCAGGCAACTGCCCTAGTAGAGGGGGCTGCGAGGGCTGGGTGTTCTGTTAAGACGGGCGGGTTGCGCAACTCTATTCATATGCGTATTGAAGAGAGTGAACGCAGAGTTGTAGGTATAGTTTATACCTCGATGGAGCATGCGCCGTTTGTTGAATTTGGTACTGGAGTTCGTGGCGATGGTAGTTATCCATATGAGAAGCAGGCAAATTTAGCTCTGTCCTATGATCCAGAATGGCCAGGACAAGTTGCTCAACCATTCTTGGTGCCGGCATTACTTTCAAACAGAAACCGTATCAATAAGCTAATTGCTGCAGCCACGATTAGTGGCGTAACGGGAGGTAAATAGGATGTTTACGCCAAAAGTTCAGCTTCAAAAAACGCTTTCCAGTCTTGGTTATTACTGCCATCAAGGAGCGCAGGCTTCCTTCTCTGACAACGAAATTCCCGCGATCACATTTCGAGTTGATAACAACAGCGTTAATCTTGACCTCAGCAACGAGATTGCTAGCCAAGATATTAACGTCGTAGTTGATATATGGGCAGATGATAGCATAACAGCTTCGCAAGTTCTATCTGAAGTAGAGGAAGTGATGAGGTTAGACGGCTATCAGATGACCTATTCGGCAGATGTGTCACAACCAAAAGGCTGCCTGTTTCACACTAACTGTCGTTTTATTACCGTTCATATTGAATGAACGCACTGCTAATTTCTAAAGGAGAAAATATGGCAGGAACACCGACTATGGGTACGACCCTTACTGTCACCAAGGCTGGTGACGAAACTGAGGATTTGACAATCAAAAGCCTCACGTCGATTGGCGAACTCACTGGCGATCGTGATGAAACCGATGTTACTACACTTGATAGTCCAGACGGAGCTAAGGAATATAGACCTGGTGCTGTTGACTGGGGCTCACAAGATGTCGCTGGCAATGTCACTGACGCTACGCAGATGGCTAAACTTCGCGCCATCTTCGATGCGCAAGCCATACGTGAATGGACGATTAGGACGCCAGCTGGTAACGTTGAGCGCTTTAACGCCTTCATTAAGACTTTCAAGTATGGCGAGAAGACTGTTGATGGTCTTGATACGTTTGGCATGACTTTGCGCGTCTCTGGTAGCGTCAAATTCAACCCAGAAGACGAGCCCGCGGCTTAAAGAACGGCGCTGGTGGTCGCCTTGTAACCACCTTTAAGTAAACATAATCAAGGAATTCTCCCATGAAACTAAACTACAAAGCTTCAAACATTGCTAAAGCGGAGCGTGAGCATAACTTAAACTTCTTTGACATGCTCACTACACTCGGCAGCAAGCCATCTATTAGCGGTTTACTGTTCCTATTTGAGGCTGGTAATGGAACCGCAGAAGACTTCGACGCGGCTTTTAAGGAAGGCATCGATAAAGTCTTAATGACTATTATGGAAGGCCTCAGCGATGCTGGTTTTTTAGGTCAAGAGGACGTTCGAGTTATGAAACGACAGCTAGAGGATCAGAAGAAGATCCAAAAAACTTCACCGAGTTCTGGAGAAATAGTCAAAAGCTAGCGTTTCGGATTGGATTACACCCTGCTGAGTTCTGGGAGCTCGCACTTGGCGATTTCTATGACTGCCTTGATGGGTATGCTGAGCGGATCGAAGAAGAAGCTCGTTTACAGGATAGACTAAACCATATCTTAGGTTCTTATATCGCTATAGGTATAGGTGACCCTAAGAGCTACCCATCACATCCAATGCTGGACGATAGTAGTTCGAGAAATAGCGGTTTTAGTTTTACATCAGATGAAAGTTTCGACGCTTACATCTGCAGCCTTGCTAACAATGCGAAAGGTTAATAATGGCAACAATTGAAGAGTTGAGCGTAAGGATCAGCGCTGATTCTAGCAAGTTGACGTCTGAAGTCGGCAAGGCTGAACGAAAGATCTCTGATTTTAGCAAAAGTACAGAGAAAGCTACGAAAACTCTATCGACCGGCATGGTTGTAATAGGAACTGCTGTTGGGAATACTCTTGGTAATATAATTTCAAAAGCGTTCCAGTCCATTAACCAGCATATGGATGGCGCTGTCAGACGTTTAGACACGCTCAACAACTATACCCGAGTAATGTCGAATCTTGGCATTGCTGCTCAAGACTCTAATAAATCATTAAAAATCCTTGATGACGGTATCACTGGTTTGCCCACTAAGCTTGATGATGCTGCTTCGGCAACACAACGTCTAGTTGCCACAAATGGTAATATTGCCGCCTCAACAGATATGTATCTAGCGCTTAATAACGCTATTCTGGCTGGTGGCGCAGCTATTGAAACTCAAAATACCGCGCTTGAGCAGATGATGCAAGCCTACTCCAAAGGTAAGCCTGATGTCATGGAGTGGCGTGCATTTCTGACGGCAATGCCAGCTCAGCTCAAACAAATCGCAACATCTATGGGCTATACGTCATCTGCTATGGGTGGCGATCTATATAATGCCATCCAAAGTGGCAAAGTTTCCATGAACAATCTTATGTTCGCTATTATGAAACTCAACAAGGAGGGGGTTGCTGGGTTTGATAATTTCGCAACACAAGCAAAGAATGCTACTGGTGGTGTCGGCACGAGTATCGCTAACCTCAAAACAGCAATTACTCGTGGCATAACGCAAATTATGGATGTCATCGGGCAATCCAATATTGCGAGTTTCTTTAGTGGTTTGTCAAAGGCGATTAGTACGGCTTTTAACTATGTAGCCGCCTTCGTAAAAATCATTAAAGAAGCCGTAGCTTGGATTGGAGCATTATTTGGTGGATCAGGTTCTACGTCTGGGTTAGTAAAAGAAACTGGAAGTGCTGCTACAAATGTTGATAATATCTCGTCTGGAGTATCCGATACTACTAGTGGCCTCAATGATGCCACTAAAGCGGCCAAGAAGCTTAAAGGCCAGCTCGCTGGCTTTGACGAGATGAATGTTCTCAACAAACAGGACAATAGTAGTGGTTCTGGTGGGAGTGGTAGTGGCTCTGGTGCTGGTGGAGGTGGAGCTATCTCTGATTATACTTGGGATACGTCAGCACTAGAGGCGAGCACAAATAAAATTGATGAGCTAGTAGCAAAAATTAAAAAGGCATTCAAAGACTTATTTGGAGAGTGGGATTTTGATAAAATCGGAAAAGCACTTAAGCAATTTTATAATGACGTTAAAAAGTTTCTTGGTAACGCCGGAAAAATCGTTAAAGATGTTTGGCAAAAGTACCTACGACCGTTCTTACAATGGTCTGGGGAGAGCCTACTGCCGGCAGTATTAAATGCTATCGGTGGTGCCATCCGACTACTGGGCGAAGTCATTGGGAATGTTTGGAACACATTTTTGATGCCGTTTATTGACGCTTTTCTCGTGCCAATCGCTAAGTTTACTGGTGGGATCATAATATCAGTCCTAAACGGTATTGGTGATGCCCTACGAGGAATTGCCAATAATAGCGCTGCAGTTGAAACTATCTCGTTATTAGTTAAAGGTTTTATGACTTTGATTGGGCTAAACCTTGTGGCTGGATTTTTCACTGGGCTTATTAACGCTATTACTAACGGTGGTATAGCAATGAATGGCTTTTTAGGAGTGTTATCGAAAACTACTGGTAGCTGGGATCTATTCAACAAGGCTGGTGCAACTGGCTCTGGTATAATTAACTCGCTCAAGGATGGTGTTAGCAATGTTGTTGGCAAGATTTCCTCGCTAGGAGCTCCACTCGCAAATGCAGCAAACGGTTTTACTGGTGCTGCATCTGGATCTCAAATGTTTATTTCGTCGCTTGGTGCTGGCATTATCATCTTAGAGGCAGTGGTTGCTGTTGTCTTAGCGATTCAAACTGCTATGGAGCTCATCAAGCTCAAGACTATGGAGGCTGAATTAGCTGAATTGCAATATAAATCTACAGAGGAGGCTATGCTAGAAACTACTAACTGGCATAATGAAGCAATTCAGAGGCAAATTGACTTAAAGAACGAACTGGACGGTATTACAAAAAGCTTAGCCGATGCTCAGTTGGCACTACTTAATGCACAAGATGCAGCTACGGCTTCCCAAAGCAACGCTGAATCGGTCGCTAGGCAATATGGAATGACAATAGAGGAAGCTCGTGCCTATGTCGCTGAATTGGATACGGCTAGTGGAAATCTCACGGCTAAAGACCGAGCACTAGCAGAAGCCGTGTTTGATTTAGATAGCAAAGAGGGTTCACTGAAAGAAGCTGTTGATAAGGTTACTGCAGCCAAAAATGAGCAAAACACGGCAACCGATGAGCTCGAAAAGCAGCAATGGAAAGAAATCATGACCCAGCAGAAAGCCGAGGCGGAAGCGTTGCTCGCCGCTGGAAAATATGATGAGTTATCGCAGAAGCTTGTCGAACTTAAGGACTCCAACGGCGAGTATACTCTCGAAAATGGCGAAAAATGCAAAATCAATAAAGAAAATATGCAGAGTATGGCTGAGTTTATTGGTGACCAGTTAGCTCAGATTGATGACGACAACGGTGTGGCTTGGAAGAACGTATGGAATACAGCTGATCGCACCGTTTCAAATCTAAATACATCTACAGCTCAACAGTTGGTTAATGGCGGACGTAGTGCAGGTGAAAACTGGGCTAGTGGCGTTGGCGAAGGAGCTAAGAATAAGCAGGGTTGGCTGGGGTCAACTATCTCTGGTATCGCTGGTGGAATGTTGAACACGTTTAAGTCGGTATTCCAAATACATTCTCCATCAAAAGTTATGGAGCAAATGGGCTCGTATATCATGCAAGGTGTTGGCGTAGGACTTGAAAGCGAAGAAGACTCGCTTAATAAGATGATGTCGGGTATAGGTAGCTCTATACAAGATAGTTTCAGCGATGCCGTAACCAACATTCCTAATATAATCCCCAGTTTAAGTATTGATAACCTTGGAACAAGTATAAACCTACCAGAGGTTAATAACCGGATTCAGCATCAGATTAAAGATGAGTTAAAAGTTCAAAAACAACCAATCGAGCTTTCTGCAACTTTGCAAATCGACGGCAAAGATATACCTGTCTCACTAAATTTTGCGCAAAACATGGCAGATTCAATCAACAGGGTCTCTCAACTGAAAAATCATAGCATTATAAAAGTCTAATCCTCTTCAGCTGTATAAGTAAGCCTTTCCTCTTTCCCGTCAAGGTTGGTATAAGTTATCACAAACCCTCTACTACCATAGCGTGTATAGTTTAGGTTTGGGAGAGTTTCCTTTACGGACTCAATGTCTTCCGTAAGATTCTCTAGCTTCTCTGGGAAATAACCTTTATCAATATATTGAAGCTTGGCAGTGAGGTATAATTGCTGTGCTACTGATTCTTGATGGTTACGTTTTGACTGGTCTATAAGACATTCGGTTGTCAAAGGTTCTTTCTCGGGTTGGCTCGAGGTACGGTTTATTAAAAAAATTGCGCTTACGGCTAATACGCCAACTGCTATTACACCTAGCAATATATAGGTGAGTTTCTTATTTTTATGCATTCTTATCCTTTTGTGGTAAGTTGTTATTTATCGTGTTACTAGTAGACCAAAAACGGCACTCACGTAGTTGTTCCAAAACTATTCTATAAACCAAAAACTTCAGTCTATAACTCGTGAATGCCGGTTATGGCAACCGAAGCTCGTGATTGATAAAATAATTTTGGAACACTCTTATTATATCACGTCGATATTAAGTCTGTAACATTGACACCTAGCCAGGTTCCGTCGCACAGTCATGATATAAGGTTTGCATCGGAAACTGGTAGTGGAGTTACTATTAGTCACACTGGCTCAGGAGTAAGGGTACTTGATGTTACGAGCTGGGACTGGGCTTACAATGTCCAAAACTCTTTTGGGACTGGTTCAAATCTGATAACCTCTAAATTTGGCGGTAGCAGCTCACATAATAATTTACAACCCTATATTACGTGCTATTTTTGGCGTCGCACAGCTTAAACTGTCCTTCGCCAGAAATAACATGTGGTATAGGGCTGAATATTGGAGTGCGCATTACCACTACCCGTATTGTGTGTTTCGCCCACGATAGGGATATCGTTAAATTGCGTGTTTGATCCCCAGACGTATGCCGAGGGCGCGAGCCAGTTACCTGAACCAGTCCCAGTAGCCGTCCAAGCATTTTTGAACCTGAGGTTTTTTATACCATGACTATGTAACGGCATCTGTGCTACGCTCAATGTTACAGACTTAACACCTCCAGTTTTATTAACAGTGTTAAACTCACTCTCGCCAGTATTTACCCCAACTGGCACTCTTCCAGCACCCCATGTTACCCATGTACCACCGTAAATTTCTGCAACCTTTGCTGCAGTGTCCAGAGTTGTAGACATGATAACCTGGCCAACATGCGTAGGCATAAGGGGTTGATTCTTAGCATAAATTGCCGTCTTGGCTGACAAGTTATTCGCGGTGACGTCATCAGTCAATTCCGCTGCTGTACCATAGATTTTGCCAGCTACTTCTAGCTGTCCGTTATTTCCCTTTAGCAAAGACTTCTCTGGTCGTTTGCCGACAGACACGCGCCCATCATCACCAATAAAGAACTTTGGAATCCCCATTGATAGCACAAGACTAACTGTGGTAGTTGTGAACTCATCTGTTGCGCTGACCTCAATATCCCACTGTGAGCTGTTATCAAACGTCTTTGCTAAGTTACTGGTCTCCCAAGCACCTTCTTTTATTACGACAGGTCGCACCTCCCAACTACTCCACTCACTACTAGAAGATTTCTTATAGCGGTATTTGATCACAAGGGAGTTTTTCGCAACACCATCAATAACAACAGGTGCGTAAGTGCCTTTGATGGCGAGTGTAGAACTTGCCTCAAAGCCATTCTCGCGGGTAATATTGGCGGCAATCGTAGGCTCACTCCACGGATATACCATCACATCTTTAGCTACCTGCGTAGCGGATTGAAGCGCGTCGACCGCTAAAACAGCAAGCACTAGCGTCGAAGTTTGAGTTGGCGCCGACAAGGTTTTACTCACATCCTCCGTATCCGAATAATCCATGAAGTAATTCTGACCACTAAATGCGATGTTGTAGCCAGACATAGCAGTATTTTGATTGCCAGTGGCTTTTTCTTCTATGGGAATCGTAACGATTGGTATAGATTGGCATTCGATAAATACTTGATCACTACCAGTAAGCGCAGTAACTTTAGCATTATCGTCTCGAAACGCGAAATCTTTGAAGTTTGGTGCAGCATGTGTGCTCAATGTGCTGAAAGTCAAAGATTTAGTGGACGAATCGCCAGCCGAAGTCGTTAATTTAGCTTGCACTATAATGCTTTTACTGGAAGGTAAATTGGGGATTGTAAATGACCCAGAGGTTGCGCTGGCAGTACCTGCGTCAATCCAGTTACTGTAGCTACTTCCGTTATCAATCGAGTACCGGTATTTTAGGGTGCGTGTTAATGCTCCGCCATCAGACTGTCTCAACCAACCAATTGTCGCTTTGACCGTATTGTATGTACTATATACCTGCGAGCTTAGTCTTAATGTTGATAGTGGTGGGCACGGGGTTGTGAATGTCGGCCCCTGAAATCGAGAATCTAATGCACCATTGGACGCGTAAACGCCTGTATGGTAAGTCTTATTACCGATTATCGTAAAACTGTCGCCAAACATGGTCGAACTATTTGTCACGGTAGTCGTTGCGCCGTTTGCAAGACCAGAATTCTGCCGTGCTGGCACGCCAGCAGTATAGGCTTTTTCTAAGATTTTGAGTTCAAGGTTTTTATTGGTATTTGGTGTACCAAATGAAGCTACGCCTACTTTGGCAGTTACGGAGTTATAAGTTTTGCTTATCACATTGACGTATCCGCCTGATGGTGCGACGTACCCAGCTGGCACACTAAACCCAGTCGAACCAGACCCGTTGAGATTTGTTGAGGCTGCGCCGCTAGTGGCCCAAGAGATTGTAATGCTGCGAGCTGAACCGCTGAAGGTCTTGCTAGCCGTTAGAATTGGACCTTGCCAAACATTTTGCTGTCCGCCAGCGACTGTTACAGCACCAGAACCTGATGTGGTTGTTCCATCAATAGTGATAGATCGGCTAACATTACTATCGTAGGTCGATCCACTATAGTTATTGGTACGCCGCATGTAGAGCTTGGCGGTAACGGTAACGTTTCCACCACTTTTGCTCGTAATGATCTCTAAACCACCCTGGATATACGAGTTGGCGGTATTTGCAATTGCATAATCAACTGACATATTTCTCCTTATTCTTAATCCGTTGGAACGAAAGCCCAGCCGTCTCTTTGAGGTACGATTTTAATTGGCGGCATACTAATCTCCCTAGTAGCATTAATTTCCGGGGTTACAAGACCGCCGTTTGTGAGTGAACTAATAATGTTGCTGCCATCTTTCGTATAGAGCCCCTGCGAAGTAAGTTGGCTACTAGTATCATCGGTAGTCGTAGAGCTGACCTTAACGCCCTGAATGTCGACTTGCGTCTGGGTATTAGCCAGCTCACCATTCGCCTGAGTCCACTGCGAACGATAATCACCAACTGCCAGCATCATATCAGTCACGCTAAGCTCAGATTCATCACTGCCAAACACAGTGATGACAAGTACGGAGCTTTTTGGCAAAATCTTCTCTATTGTGTACTCGTTGTAAATCGGGGCTTCGCCGTTGGGAACTTCAATCTTCCAATCGCTATAACCATCCGTGATGATGATTGAACCCTCGCCAGCAGCAGTTTTGCGAATCCGGCACGAGAACGTATAATAGGTTTTGTTATCTTCAGCAATATCTGCCGAGTCAGCCTTAACACTCACAGTTTGAGCTATCGATTTATTTTTAAGTCGAATAACCTGTCCTGACAATGAACCAAAACTTGCCGCTTCGGCGGACGGTAAGACCTCAATTTTGCCGTCGTCAGATAATGTCCAAAACGTATATGACCCGTCCGCGTCCTTAAAGTAAAAGGCGGAGTTTCTAATGAGATTGTTGCCTCCCGAGCTTTGCACGGAGGTGATGACTGAGGAGATGTTTTGGTTGATCTGAGTAAAATTATTATTTACTTCGCCCTCAAAGATCTGTTGCTCTTCAACAATAGAGTCAATCCTTTGGTTTTGTTTATCAACTTTAATTTCGGTGTTGTAGAGCGTCTTAGTGATTCCGCCAGCTAAAGCATAGTTAGTTTGAGTTTCGTCTGGCGCAATCGCTTTAATAACCTCCTTAATACCGCCTCCACTAAAAACTAATTTTATTTCCGTAATTACGGATTCCCAATCATTTTCTCCATCTGTAACTAGGATACGATCCCCAAATTCGTACCATCCGTGCCCTTCGGTGGCTGCATCGATAGGAGTAAAGGCAAAATTTTTAACGGTATCTAGAATCGCTGGAGCGAGGCGTTCGCGGGCGTCATCCAATATCTCATTGTTGGCAAGCTTCAGTTCCGTGAGCCCGTTGCTCGCTATACTTTCATCATCCGACAAGACAATATTGTCTTCTTGCGGCGTGCGCGCGAGAACGACGGAATTTATTGGTCCATAAAGCGGCAATCTTTTGATGTCCAATAAATTATCATAGGAGAGGACGTCAATAGCTTCAGCAAGTGGAGGCTTAATAAACTCCAACCTATCATTGTGCATACGACAAGTTGTACCTGTTGCCCCAGCAATCTCTGCTAGAATGTTGCGGTAGTTGGTTTCAGAAATCTTTTCGTATAAATCCTCCTCGATAAGGTAGTCATAATTTGCCAGAGTTGACATATCGGTTCCCAATTCAACACCAATTCGTTTTGCTACCTGTTCAGCTAATGATCCGACAGTGCACTTCCACTCAATGTCGCTAACTGCATATGGTAAGTCGGCTGCCGCACCTATCATGTCGTAACCTCTACAGGTTGTTGTGCCAGTTTTTAGGTCAACTTCTTGTTCGTTAATTCTAAAAATACCATAGTCTATCTCGTTCCACTCGCTCGGATTGGTGCTTATTTGCGCCTGTAAGGTGGGTCTAATGTCGGAGTCAACTAAGTTTACGTCTGTGCCGATTAACCGTATCACAATTGCTTTGGCGGCAGTAGAGAATAAGCTGCCAATTGTCTCAATTTCCACTGATACTAACGAATCGCTTGCTCGAAATACTCGATGATCACCATTAACCTCAGTTAGATACATGCCAATCATCTTAACGGGCTGGCGCATAGCTGTCTTGAATCGTTCACTAGCGTTAATCATCTAGCTTCTCCTCGATATTGGGATCAGGCTAACAGAAAAGCCTTTGAATAAGCCTCGTCTTTTATCGAGCAGCTCCAAGCTATAATCATTACGATAATATTGCGCCGTAATCTCTTGCCCAGTTCCGAGATGATAGTAGGTGACATCGAAAAATGGCTGCGCAAGCTGATTATATATCTGTGTAATTTCTGCTTGAGTCAATCCGTCTATAAACTCCAGCTCAATTTTAGGATACTCGCCCAAATAGGACGCACGTACGTCGCCATTCATATTACGCTCGGCATCTTTCCATAGCAGGTTAGAACCAATTCGGTACGCTTTTAATCCAATAACTTTTTGCCCGTTGATTTTTAATAAGTCGCCGTCAATTTTCATCTCAGAGTTTTCCCTGCGCTTTCAGTCGCTCAACTTTCTCATGAATATATGAGTTGCCACCAAGCTCTGGGCTAGTATATCTACCGTACACTTCGTAAAAGCGCTCCAATTCTATTTCATCAATAGCTTGCCCTTGTTCAACGTCTGCCAGAAAACGCACTAGGAAGTTTTTGCACGAACCAAGCTCATTCGCCTTGACCGCGTCTTTTAAGTTGCTTATTTCTGAAGTCATCGGCGTCATTTCTGAAGAGATCGCAGTTTTAACGATTTCACTGATTTCATTGTGTCGATTTCGTTTGAAGATTTTATGAACCTTAATGCCGAGACCTACGATTACGCTTAAAACGCCTATGGCGCCAGCTACCCAGACAATAATCTCCCAGACCTGTCCTAACGTGACTTTATCCATGCACTATTTCCTATGTTCAATAATGTCACCAGCATACAATCCCACGCCAGTTGACGAATGCCAGCCATCATACACAGATTGACCGGGTTTGATCTTAGTAGAGAACCATGTGCGAGCATAAGCGTCCATAGCCTCACCATAAACTGCCTTACCCTCACAGCGAGCCATAATCTTTCCCATAGTATCACCAGAAACTACTTTGAGCTTTGAGCAGTCAGTAGCAGTATTTGTAGGCATACTATCAGGCGTTGTAGGAGCTTGTACGGCTGTTTCTGGCTCATAATTACCTGGCACGACCCATACCCAACCGTCAATGTTCATGTTGTGCGTAGCAACGGTAAGCGGAGTATAGTTCGCATCCTCAACCATAGCTGTATTTGCTCCAGTGGAATACAAATAGAGTGCCGTATGACCATAGGTAGTATTAAACCCTCCTGATCCAATCGCACCCTTTACTGGCTGATCGATATACTTAAACCCATAGTTCTTCACGAGCCAAGCAGCGACATCTTTACCGTTGACTGGCCCGTAGTCGAGATGAGCTGTTGAGTAAACGCTCTTGCCAGTTGCGAGATAGGCTGTGTAGCGTGAGCATTGATACGGTGAGGTACCCGGGGCGAGCCTACGTGAGAGAATGTCGTCAATCGTGACATAGAATCCTTGTCCAGTAGCTTCCTCGTCATTCTCGGCAATAGTCTGTTCATCGGTCGGAGCATCTTGGTTCATTAAGCGAGCGAGCGCCGCTTTGGAGTCTTCAATAAAATCCAGCGTAGATTGATCAATTTTGGCGTTCTTCCCATCAAGTGTAATGCTTCCATCTTCTGACGGCGTGCCAATAGCTAAAAATACGCCACATATGCCTACGAATGCTAGAAAAATAAGGAAGGCAATATTATTACCGAGATTTTTCTTTAACTTATTTATCATCGTTTTTCTCCTTGTCTGCACTATTCTTTTGTCCAGTAACACCCAAGAAGTAGATGTTGATACCACCGGAGAACAATAAGGCAGTTTGAGTCAGTTGTTTAGCAACGCTCTCGAAGCCCCAAGTACTGCCAAGTCCTTGGATAATGAATGCAGCAAACGATAAAATACCGACTGCCATTGATAGTTGACGAGTGGTTTTCTTTTTGAAGGTCATAAATGAAACTCCTTTCGTAAAATAAAAACGACCAGTAAAAACTGGTCGCAATAAAAATACGGCTAGATTAAACTGCCGTCATTGATATGTCCTAATTATAGCATAAACGCATAAAAGAAAAAGGTAGGTTATCTGGTGTTCAGAGGGTTGCTAAACTGAACTGATAACCATAAATACATTATATCATAATCAATAGTACATGGGTAACATGGGGTGCTGGAAGAGTGCCGGTAGGGTATAGCGCTTTAGAGGCTGAATTTAATGCCGTAAATAAGACTGGCGGTGATAAGGCGGTAACATTGACCGTCGAACAAATTCCATCACATAGTCACGGAACATGGGCTTCATACTCGAATACATCTAGTAATAATAAGATAAACCTTGGTAGCACCTATTGGCTAGGGACATCGGATAATACTGCTGCCACTGGTGGAGGAAAATCGCATAGTAACGTTCAGCCATACAAAGTTCTCTATATGTGGCAAAGAACGGTCTAAACGGTACGTTTCCACATATAGAGAACCTGGTACGGTGGCAAGTTATTATGTGCACGCCCATCTCCTGTTGCTGTTGTTTCATTATTATAGGAAGTTGTATCGTTTTGATTTCTAGTTAGGATTGAAAACCACTGATCTCCGCCGCGTTGTCCGCGGGGAGTCGCTACGTGTCCACTTAGGTGTTTATGTGGCGGTATTTGCGCCGTAGTCAATGTTACCGCCTAAACATCCATAGCTTCAATAAAAACATTTTCTTTGAGCCATTTGTAAGCGTCTTTAATTGAAAAATCACCATTAAGAAGAGGCAAAATGTACTCAATCTCTAAAAGATGCAAAGAAGCAGATTCTGCGGTGGGCGCAAGAGAATTGAGCTTATCGGAGAGTTCTATGCGCTCTTGCTCATTTTCCTCTGTTGGATTAGATATCAGCTCATCTAGTCGCTCAACGAGCTTGTCGCGGTTTACCAACTTAGACGAATCTTCCTTTTCGGCTTGCCTTAGAGATTCAGTGGCGTATGAAAACACAGTCAAAGTCGCTTCTTTGGTTGTAAAGTCTAATTTTGCCTTTACGATGCGATGGTATGTGGTTGTAGCACCTTTTTCGTTAGTAATAGACTGCCGTAATGCCATTTCGTTTCTCCTTGAAAAAATGACTAGTCAAAATATCTAGCCATCATTGATATTAAGTAAATTATACCATAATCTACCTACTGTTTGCCGTCAAATTTTAGAGCCAGCCATACTAGGATGCCAAGCATAACGAAAGCTCCAACTAGTATTCCAGTAATAAAAGACGATACATTCATTTTCCTCCTTAAATTAAAACTCAATCTTTTGTTTTTGCGGCTCACCTAGATAATTAGTAATGATACTAATTGCCTGGTCATATCCGATTGCAAATTCAGCACAATATCCAGCTTGCCTCAATTTGTATAGGACATCTGCTTGCTCTCTGAGGTGCTTATCGGCATAAACCTTACCATCTAGACTGATTTTATTTGGATCATCCAATTTTCTTTGAGCATAGATGTTTTCACCATCCTTTTTAAGCTCCAAATATAGACCAGCAAAGACATATACTCGCCAGTAGCCGTCTGATTTTACCTTATTAGGCTTGTATTTCCCAAGAGTCATTCTAACTCGTGGTTTGATGTAAATATCTTTTGGTATAGCAATGGTCAAATCTGGCCATGACTTACGCCCTCCATTAAGCCTTTTCTGTTTTACAGCTTGACCCTTGGTTAGTTTAGCTCCAGAGCCATAATCTGAGTGGAACAATACATTTGGATAGTTCTGAACTAAGTAATTGGCGACTCTTTCTTGTAGAATTTCTTCTTCCTTAGTCATTTTGCTTGCCCTCCAACTTCCATTCTTCATCTAAGGCAATAACAACCTCATCAAGCGTATATTTGCCAGTAAGAGGGCCTTCTATGAACTTAACTCTACCTTGTCCGTCTTCGAAAATCATCCACTCTGCTTGATAGTATGTCGTGAACCCGCGTAGTCGTGTCCTTGCCGTAAATTTACGCATCTTTCTCCTCCAGCTTCGGTCTATCATTTTTGTAAAATTTCACATAAAGATCATAGCAATCACTGCGAACCAAATCACCAGTATCCCAGTCAATTTGATAATGAACATTATTGTAGGTCATTCCTCCGTAGTACCTGGCAACACTAAGCTGGGATTTTATCCAGTAATCAAAGCCCATTACGAATGGAACGCCGTCTTTAGTAGAAAGTTTATCAATCAATAGGTCGGCAGCTTCTTTACTATTTGCTTTATACATCTTCATCAATGCAGCTCCATTCTTGCTTCTCCGTATCAACTACCGCAAACCTGCAATCTCCGATCGGCGCGCCGTAGGAGTATGTAGAAAAAACGTCAGTAGATAATAGATTATTATCAAAAGTAATACCTTTTACTGGGGTATGCCCGACTACCTGCATATACCGTTCTGGCCACCATAGTTTGAGTTGTTCATTTTGTGGTCGCGCCCAAATAGGGGAATTCTCCAGCCAAAGTTCATCGAGCGCAGCATTATTTGCCAGTCGCAACATATCCCCAACTCCAACCCAACCATCAGCGGGATAAGTTATAAGTCGTTTTTGTCGATCAATCCAGCTTTCTGTTATTCCAGCGTGGCTGAAAACGACGGTATTCACGGCATGGACTATCTTTTGGTGAATCCCGCTGCCTCGCATTTCTTGTAGCAGTTTTTCCATCTCCTGTTCCATAATCTTACTATGTCCAGTTTCTCGCCTGCCATATTCTGGCTTATAGTAGCCAAGGTCATGATTTCCCATACACCAAAGCGTCTTCGGGAACTTCTTCTGGAACTCTATGGCGCGTTCTGCTGTTCTCTGATAATATGCAGTTGCAAACTGCATATCCCAGTCATCAAACATATCACCTAGTTGTATAGCAAAATCTGCTTTGCCATCCTCTAAAATCTTTTCTGCTCGGTCAAACATCTCGTATTTGAGATGGATGTCGGGGATTACTAAAATCTTAGGCATCGTCTTTTCCTCCATCCTCTTAGCACAAATAATTAGTCTTCAAACTTTACTATTTCTTCCTTGACTCGTTTTTGGGCTTCGGCGGTGAGACCACTCAAGTCTGGTATTTTTTCCATTGCCTGCACCTGGCCATTGCGCCGCTCGTAGGTGTGGACGCGACCGCTATTGACGTTAGAGAATAGTGCCATCACTTTGCCACGGAACTCTACCATTTCTGTCGAACCGATGTAGTAATAGAACTGTATGCTCCCGTCTTGGTAGATATTACGGCACACGTCGAATTGCTCCAACTTTTCGCTGTTCCGGTCTCTAGTTATCGTCATGATTATTCCTCCTTGACAACTCTGGGTTTGATAAGATGTGACCGACTAGCTTTTGATGTGGCGCACCTTTAAGGAACATTAGATTGTCATTCTTGTCTTTCAGCTGCCACTGGCCATCAATACCTACTACGATACCCAGCGCTTCTCCATCATCGTTGTAGTCAACAATACTCCCCTCCCAAATCTCCTTGCCGTCTTTGTCGAAGAGATTGGTGGATTGAACTATGATATAACGGCTTCTAGTTTCATCTCCAAACCCACCTATCCCTAACTGGTGCATAAAAATAGCTAGTTCTTCTATATATAACCATTTTCTAGTATCACAGTTTTCGGGAACAATAAAATTCTCTTGCTTCTTATCCCAAACCATAAACCGCTTAGGCATAGGCTGGAAGTTCAGCATTCCGACATTGATGTTGGAATGCTTACTTTTGGTTAGGACATTGTTGTCCTGTGCATAATTAAACATTTGATACACCCCTGATATTCTTAACGTGAGATTTACGGAATGATATTGGTAATGATCTAAGCAATAAATACATATTGGGCATATACCCTGTTTGCGCATCGTCAATCCATTTAAGGACTCCTCTAATTGTTGCGCCATCCTTAAATTGAATTTCGACTTGTTTATCAAGGTAAAAGTCTAATTTTTGACTTCTATGAGTATATTTAGTCATTTTGTCCCCCTGCATCTAATAACCCACGACTCATCACTTCACCATATAGTGTTTCACCACTTGGAGTGATAGCATACGGTAAGAATACTTGGTCTGGCTCAACCATATGCGTCTCAATGATCGCAAGCTGCGCTTCAATCCAGTCTTTGACAATACGCCAAGCAATACGACGTGCTTGATCTAGATTACGATAGCCAGGCGCTACACCTCTTTGAGATTTGAGTACACCCAAAACTTTGTCTGGTTCGACTGGTAACCTATAGCCAATCTCCCTGCCATTAACCAGCATCTTGAAACATACCGACGACACATTACCATGTTCGTCATATTCTGACAGCACAGCTCGTGCGCCAGCTTTAGCTAGCAATTTCTGCACTTCAGCGACAGTTTTATCAGCTGAGACTTTAGTTGTGTAATTAAGTAGTGGCACTTTTACTTTTCCTCCCTGTCTACATAGGTGTAGTAAAGAATTTCGTTCATACAAGCCCAAAATCTATCAGTGCATTGAAACTTCCCGTTACGAACACCTAAGCACCCAGCATCACGCAAATCTTTGATAATTTTGGCTTCCTCCCTAGATAACTTGGCTCGATCAAATATCTGCTCGTTCATCAAAACATACTGGATGTAAGGTAGCAAGCGAAGATTAGTTTTATCTAAATCTAGCCCAGTTTCCGTTTTGTACCTGAGCCGTAAAGCTGCCTTTATCGTGGCATCTTCAGGCAATAGTCCTCTCATTTTTCTCCTCCATTCTCGATAACCGGAATCCCATATTTAATGGCCACTTCCCGTTCCAATAGGCATCCTCTTGCGTCTATCCAATCGCCCCATAGTACCAGTACATCTGCTCTCGCAAGTTTCTTGATAGATTCACCTAGATACCATGCTGGAATATTTTTACAATCTTTTGGCGCATCCTCTGCAATAAAGCTGTCAATAATAGTAGCAGAGCCAAAGGCTTTAGCGAGCCAAGCTTCACATTTTCTACGATCGGCTTTAATCTCCTCATCAGTTTTTCCGTTCATAGGTTGGGAAATAAAGAATGTTGTCATTTATTTTACTCCTTTTGGTTTAATTTCTACCTGTTCTTCCCATAGTATTTGCTCCTTGCGTTCACCCTCAATGAACTTGTACATAAATCTGCCATTACCGATGTGGGTCGCCTTAGCTAAGGCGAAATCGTCATTACTACCTTTCTGCCGAATCTTTCGTTTGCCCTGTTTGGCTCGCATTTGTTGCTTATATGTTTCTTCATCAATCATATTCATTCCTCCATGTCATAAATATTTTTTAGCGCGGCAGCATGCTGCTTGCGAAGAATGTTTTTACGTCTTTTCTCCTCAACAATTTCTAGCCAATTTCTGCTCATTCGACCCCCTCACACGCCTCTGGCGTTTTATAATCAAAGCAAGCTGTTTGACGGGTGTGGTCAACCGCTTCTATAACTATGACGGCCACACCAACACCAATAACGATAGCTAATAAGAATATGCCCACTAGCACTATTCTTTCTAAGATTCTCATCATTACGATTTCTCCCCTACGAAAAATCCAAATTTCTCGTTTAGCATACGATAGTGGTATCTTAAATTGGATGGACAGCGACTACGCCTGACGCGTTTACCGCTGTCATTTTTGCGTAATTCTTTCATGGCGGCAACATACTCGTCCTCTGTGACAGTTTGGCGATAATGTGATTTTAGCCATTCCCGTACGCTTTCTTGGTGTCTCATGAAATCTGGATGTTCAAAATCAAACTCTTTCATATCTAAACCCCTAATGCCCAGCGCGCAATACCAACCGCCACGCTACCTATTACGGCAAGGAGGCAAATTAGAAGAAATATACCGACAATTCTTACGCAAAAATTATGCACGCGGCTTTTAGGAATTTCGTAATCCCTACGATCATATTTGGCTTCATTCGTGATTCTATCCAACTCTTTTCGAGCTTTACGTCGTTGGCCCCATTCTTGTTGCAACGGCTTAGCAATCCTACGAACTTCTTCAATGCTCACATCGTATTTTTCGGCAATACGTGGATATGAATAATGCTTAGACCTAATTGCTCTTTGAATCTTTTCTAACTTTGATTGGCTCACGCCCGTATTCCTCCTTATTAGTACCTAAATATTTAAGAGCGCCTCTCCTCCTCGCAGCCCAGGACAGACGCCCTAGTAGATTACTAAAATAAGCGGGTAAAATTTTAGTAATCTGCTAGGAAGTGGCACGGTCTAACGGCTATAAGCTTACGTTGACTTGTCTATAGCGCCACTTCTTGTTGGTTACGATCCCTATTTAGAGCTATATTTGTTCTACGAGTATTTGATTGAAGCCATACTCGCGAGGCAACATAAAACTGCTTAACCCTTTTTGATGCCCCTAATCAATGACGTATATATCTCCGAACAGAGACCGTAACTTTTAAGATTTGTGGAGGTGTTTTGATGGCACGGTCTAATCGGCCAGCGGTAAAATATCGTAAACCCACTAGCGCCATCACATCTATTCTGTATCGTCACCTAGAAGTGCTTCGAGCAGTATAGCTTTCAGCAGCTTCTCAAACGCATCAAAGTTTTTGCCTTTATTGGGCTTTTTCTCATGCGTATGACGTGCGTGTGGCGTATCTTTGCCCTCAGCATCTTCCAATATTCGCTCTGCGCACAGTTCTAATCCCTTCATGAGCCCGATCATTATCTTTGTATTTTTAGGATATGATGATGCCATAGTGACACCTTTAGCTCCAGCTATGATGACAACGGCACCTTTAATATCCTGTTTTTGTAAAAGAGCATCTAACGCACTCTGCGCAATATCTTTTTTGTGCTTTCTTGTAGCTTTTAGCTTGTTTTTTGGCATACATTCCTTTACTTAATTTTTATTGGGAGGTCTTGATGGCGCGAACTTATGTCCCCAACTCCTTTGCAATGGCAGATTGGTCGGAGAGCCTCGATCTTTTCTAGTCTGCGTCCTCCCATTCGTCATTTAACTCTTTGAGCGTGTGATAGTGCATCACCATATCCTTTGCACCAGTCTGCTCGGCTACGGCAAAGATGCGGATGCCGCCTTCGTATTCTTCGCTACGAACACGATAATTCTTGCCGTCTTGTTTATTTTTGAGTAGCATCTTGGTTAATCCTCATCTTCGCTTTCCTTGATGCCAGCAGCCAAAATTAGGCTTTCTATTTCTGCCTCCGGAATCTCTTTTGGCTTAAACATGTGGACTTTACCACCAATCTTTTTGGCTAGTTTATAGGCATCCGCGAATTTCATAAGGGAATCTGGTTGCTCTGTAAGTTTTGCTCCTTCATAATCACGTTTTGCCCACATGTTCCCAACTCGTACGGCAAAATTTCCATTAATTTTGATTTCTTCTTTCATACTTTCTCCTTATATGAATTAAATTTAATAAACTAAAATGGTATGTCCTCCGGTGCAATATCTTTCGCTTCGGTGGCACCGAGAGGCTTTTTGTCGGTAAAATTAGGCTTCTTTTCATCGTCATAGAATATGCTGGCAAATTGACCTTCGCCGAAGCCGTTTGCGTGTAATTTGACGCACATTTGGCTATGATGTGGAGTTGCTAGAACTATGCCGATTTCGTGGTAGCGATTTTTCTCTTTGCCGTCTTTATCTGTATAGATGCCATTTTTCACCATCAGACGGCCGATTTTTTGTAGATTGCTTGCCATTTTTACCTCCAATCTTCTCGGCTTCTAAAAGCCTATTTCCTTAATCTTTTCTATATCAGCCAAGATACGCTCCATAATCGCATCCTCAAAGGCTTTTGCGTCAGCAATTCTATCAGCCACGTCCTCACGTTTGATCTCAAAAACTTGCAGTTCCAGTCCGGGTATCAAGTCGGTGTATAGCAGGAAATATAGTCGTTCTAGCCTCTCATTGACCACAAAATACTTGATAACTTGAGGCTCATATTCTTGAGGATATTGGTTAGTCAGATAAGCCTTAATAATTTCCCAGCTGGCTAAGCATTTAACCTCAATAGCTGCGAGAATATTGCCATTCTCGTCCTCGATAGCACCGTCTGGGGAAATGTAGATATTTGGGTTATCATCTCTTACCCATACACCGGGTTCTTTATTGATGATAAGTTCATTATTTTGCCCCATTCTTTCAGCAAAAGCGTCAATAGCATCGTTCTCTAGTAAATGACCACGTTCCATTTCATTAAACGGCTTGCCATTCAAACGATCCACATAATCGTTAGGTGTAAGTGGTCGTGCTACTTCGCTAGCGATTAACTCATAATATTTCTTTTTCGGATCGGAGTTGAGCTTAAGCTTGGCAAGTTCCTCCGGCTCGAGCATTGCAGCTAAATCCTCGACTTTGAGTCTTTTATCTGCTGGTGGCAGTTCTTGCCCATCACGCTCAAGAAAATCGACAATCTTACTCTTGAGTGGGAGGCCCGGTATCCATAGATCCTTGAACTCGCTTCCACCAGATTTGCCTTTACGAAACTCAAGCCACTCCTCGCTATTTTGTTTGATCTTTAGAACTTTCATTGCTCTCTTCCTTCTTACTCTTTTTCAAAAACTTTCGCTTCAGAGTATCCTTGCTTGCGATTACGCTTTGGTTGCTACGGATCTCTACTGGCAAATGGACAAAAACACTCTGCAGTTCTGCCATATTTTCGGCCTTACGCATATCCTCTTTGGCCTTCTCAATGGCTTCATCCTCTCGTTGTTGCTTCTCATCAACACTAATGACATTCACTTCTTGAAAATCGTCTTTGTGATAAACGTCACGGAATAAGCCGAACTCGCTGGCACACTTTTTGAGAGCATCGCTCGCAGCACCTTTCATATCGTTACCGAAATCCAGAAATTCTTTGGCTGGAACTTTCTTTTTCAGATTGTCATCGTATTTCGTCTTAAACTTCACCTCGCAACGACCAAATTGCTCTTTAATGAGTTGTATTCCGTTTGCATAGACGGTTAAGCGACCTTTTACTACTACAACTCCACTTCCGGCTATTTTTGCAGCTTCCTCTAGACTCGTGAGAACCTCAAAGCTCCAGAGATAGCCAAAGACACGATTTAGTACGTCAATAGCATATCCAGTTTTTACGTAATCCCACGTTCCACCACCTTTCGCTGGACGCTTCATCAGTTTGTCCTCTGGGGTTTTCTGGTAGAATATGGAAAGCTGTTCTGCCGTAAAAGGACTATTTGTCATTAGTAGGTCGTCTGGAGTGACAACCTCTGGAAGTCTATTCTTAGTCGTCATGTCCGCAACTCCTTTCTAGCTGCTGCCAATACTGATCGTTTTGAATTTTCTTTTGTAATTCTTGTTCGCGTTCCTCACGCATTTCTCGAATTGAGTCTACATCTTCATCCATTTGACTTCTCCGTATCAAAAACGTTATTCCAATACAGGATTACAGCTAGCAATCCGGCAGCTACAAAAGGAACAAACCAGTATCGCATGTCCTCTACTTCCGAGAACATTACGAGTGCCGATGGTATACCAACCATCCAGCTGACTGTCTTCTTAAAATTGACCCGCTTAGACATTTCTATGCCTCCATAAAATTGATATTCTTGCCGAAAAAACGACCTGTCGGGAATCGCTAACTTTACGCGCATTCCTCAGTTTTTCAGATCGTTCTTGGCTTTATGAGGTGACAACATACACATAAAGTTCTCGCCTCAATGGAACCAAAAAAGATCGGCTTTTAACCGATCTGTATAGTACTTATGGTGGGCTTATTGTAACAGGGGTGAATCAATGATACAATGGTAGGGTAAGGTGAAAACTTTGCCTTAAGTACTTCTGAGATTGGATAGATCGGTTGAAGAATCGGTTGGCTTCTGGTGCGATTGCTAGTTAGTGCTATGTGTACAAACTAGCAGGGCAGTAGATGTACAAATCTGATAACTGATGTGCTGTGGTAGGGTTTTACGAAGCTTTTTGAAAAAACAGAGAGGGGAACTGAAAAATGAAAATGCTGAAGAAGATCCTGATGTACACGGTGCTGTTTCTGAATCATCCGGTGAGGATGGTGCAGGCGGTCATGGTGTGTTGGCTGATGGAGGCGCGTCAAACGGCGTATATCGTCAGAGCGAGACGTGCGTCGGTGCCGAAGGCGATAGCTGGCTTGTATAGCATACTTTCTATGGTGACATACTTCGGTGTTGCTTGCCTGGTGGTGCTGTCGCCGGCATTGCTTAGGGTATTTACTGAGCATGACCGAGCCGCGGTGTTAGAAGATTGGGCGACTGTTCCGGCGTTCTGCTTCGTTATGGTGGTTTTGCTCACCGCAGTGATACTGATGTCGACAGTGCTCATGCCGTGCTATTTTCTGTGTATGGTGCCCTGTAGTGATGAGCAGTGTCGTAAAAGTTTGAAACTGGCGCGAAATCTGTTCATTGGAATGCAATTGCTGTGGCCGGTGATGGCTATAGCGCCGGTATGGACTCCGTGGAATGGCACGGAACTGCTGAGCGACTTGGTGACAGTTGTGGCCGTGAACGGGATGATATTTGCAATGGCAACATTTATCCTGCTGATAGCACTGATAGCGTTAGCGCAAGGAATCTATTGCTTAGTGCGCTGGTTTGGCGCGCGGAAGAAGCACGAGGAAGCTCGACTGTCGATCTAATCTCTAGCGATAGGCTGGGCGAAATGCCCGGCCTATTTTATATACAGAGCTACTGGGCTGTCTGGGGTGCTGTTTGTGCTGGTTAGGTTTAATTTGACGGTGTTCGATTTTGAGGGGTTCGCTAAGATTGTGGAAAAGTGCCACAGGGAAGGATTAGGGGTGAAAATTGTGGGCTGTGGAAAACTCCGGGATAAGTTTGAAAAATGTGTAAAAAATGCGCTTGTGTTTTCTAAAAAAGTTGGATATACTTAAGTCAGTGGACGAACACCCACACAAACAAGTGAAAACTACACAAAAAGTAAAATGAAACAAAAGTAGCAAACACAAAGTTAGTGCGAGTAACCACAAACAAACATTATCAAAACAAAGATAAAGTAAATTAACAGGGTTTGAGATCGACCAACTAGGAGTTTTTGCGCGCGTTTGGGATACGCGAAATAGAATCCAATAAGCACTTCCAACAAACACCTCCCAATTAACTCTATTGGTCTGTAATGCTGAGGCCACAAACATAAACCCACTCGTGAGTACGTTATAAGTCTCTCAACGGCTATGATGTATGGTTTGCTTAGGCGAGCCAATCGTAGTAGATAAACAACGTATATCAGCATTTTAGCAAACAAAAATTCAACAAACACAAAACCGTGGAAATTTCTAGTTGAACGATCTCAAACAAACGGTGTATAATATACACATGGAAGAACTTCATAAGCCTGTATTATTGTCAGAGGTACTGGCGGCGTTGCAGCCGAAGCCGGGTGAGTCTTATTTAGATCTTACGGCGGGGTATGCGGGGCATGCTAGTGAAATTTTGGATGTGACACAGAATTATAAAGCTTCGGTCTTAGTGGACCGGGATAAAAACGCAATTGAAGTATTGGAAGAGAAATTTAAAAATAAACCAATACGGATAGTGAACGCGGATTTTTATAGCGCTGTGCGACAGGAAATTGAGTGTGGAAACGCTTTTGATATGATATTAATGGATTTTGGAGTATCTTCTCCGCAGCTAGACAAGGCAGAGCGAGGGTTTTCTTTTGCGAAGGATGGTCCGCTGGATATGCGAATGGATCAGACGCAGGATTTGTCAGCCGATACAATTGTAAACAAGTGGAGCGAAAAGCGACTTGTGGAGATATTTGAGAAGTACGGCGAGGAGAAACTGAGTTTTGCAAGACTAATGGCGAAGACGGTTGTGCATGGACGGCCATGGCAGTCAACAAAGCAATTAGGTGATACATTGGCGAACTATGGTCGGGGTGGAAAAATCCATCCGGCGACACGAACGTTCCAGGCGATACGCATCGCGGTCAATGATGAGCTAGGAGAAATCGAGCAAACTTTGCCGCTGCTGACGAAGGTTTTGAAGCCAGGCGGGAGGCTTGCGATGATTACTTTCCATAGTCTAGAAGATCGGATAGTCAAGAATTGGCTCAGGGAAACGGCGAGTTATGGCGAGGAATCAGAAATTGAGATCTTGAACAAGCGTCCGATTACTGCGGGAGAAGAGGAGTTGGTTATCAACCCCCGTGCGAGAAGTGCGAAGTTGCGTACTGCCATTAAATTGTAGAGTGTGGAGACTTTATTCTTTTGAGGCGGACATAGCGTAGCCGGATTGCGCAGGGACTGATAAAAGTGGCTTTTTGATAGGCTAAATTACTTGGAATGATGTTCGGCATTGTTTCAGGAGATGGTCTACTAGAGAGCTGCAAAATAAAAATATAAAAATAAAGAAGGAGGCAAAATTATGCCACGTCAAATCAAAGTTACTAGCAACCGTTCTCGTGCACAAAAAGTGCAAGTTCGCTTTTGCTAATAAATAATTAGTTTTGCAAAGTTTTGCATTTGCTTTGCATGTCCCATATGAGGTACTGGTGGAAAGTGTATAATGGCGCCGGTACCTCTCGACATGAGCCTAAGGGCTCACCACGGTGGGAGAGAGTTAAGCCGTGTAAGTGTTTGTAAAATACATGACCTTCCCGGGAATTCGCGGACTTTGGTAGAATGGGCTGGTTTTGGCGAGCCTAGAGAAACCTGAGCGTGCGGGTTCTCGGTCTAAGAAATGTATTCGTGAATGCTTGGAGTTGGCGGAGTGATGCCAGTAGTATAGAGCTGGTTTGCTGATGTTGATAATGGAACTTAATGACGACCCACAAACAACTTTTGAATATAACCAAAAAACAAACAACAGCGAGGAAACAAATTAATGAGACCACAGACTTATGTGTCCCGACGGAGCGCGGCAACGGCGACTTCGACTTGGTCACGCAATTTTAATACCGTAAGACATACTCAGAAAAAAATCGGACCACTGGCGTATTCGTTCTTGGTAGGTGTGGCGGTATTAGGGATCGGGTTGATCTATGTAGCGCAAAGCACTAGGGCGACGAATTATGATTATGAACTGTCGGCGATTGATAGCGAAATTTCTGACTTGCAGGCGAAAAAAGAGGATCTTGCGGTAGAGAAAGCGCGATTAACATCAATCGCAGCATCGGAAAATAGTGAAGTGGCGTCGACGATGGAGAACGCGGCGGCAGCGGGGTATGCGAGGGAGTAGCTGCGGTTTTGTGCTCGCATTTGTGTTGTATGCGAGTAGTTGAATTAATTTTGTTTGATAAAATGTGTTTGGAGAAGTTGCCCGAAAGGGCAACTTTTTGTCATGGTGTCACTAGTAAAAAGTTTAAGTTTTTTGCTTGAAATATGGGTGAGTGTGGTATAATGGTGGTGTAACCACAATTAGAGTAAAACTGTTTTTGTATTGATTGATGGCCCCACGAGGTCAGCATGCAAAGACATTCTTTCGGGATAGCTCTAGTTGTTGGTTACACCCTCGTGGTGCCATTTTTGTATTAGCAAAAGCACATAGATAAAGTATGTTG
>CAMNUC010000002.1 GCA_946560015.1 uncultured Candidatus Saccharibacteria bacterium
AGTGGTAAACCCTCGTGCCATTCAGGTGTATTTTGGGGGCGGAAGTTGCGGTATAGATAAGGGACTTTTTCTTTGGCGCATTGCTCGCGGTAGGCCTGAATCTGCTCGCTAGAAGTATCGTCGGCGTAGGCGCGACCAGCATCGATAAGTTTTTTAGCCCATTTGTGGTAGATAGCTTTGCGTTCGGACTGGAAGTAGGGTTCGTTAGGGCCGCCAACAAGAGGACCCTCGTTCCATTGCAGGCCTAGCCAAGATAGGGTCTCTTCGATTAGTTCAGTAGCACCTTCCACATAACGGGCTTGGTCGGTATCTTCAATGCGTAAGATTAGTACGCCATCATTTTGGCGCGCCAAAAGATAAGGATAAATCGCACTACGTACGTTGCCAATATGTATATAACCAGTCGGGCTGGGTGCAAAACGAGTTCTTACCATAGATATATTATACCACGGCTACATTGAGGTGACAATATTGCGGAGTTGTTTCTTAGTGAGAGTATTGTTACTAGCATTTATTTTGTAGAGGACGCCACCATTAACCCAGGCAGCGTTAGCGCCAGAGATATAAATGGTGATTCCCTGTTCGTGGGTGGTAATGTAGTTGGTTTGCCAAGTCGGCTCGACATAGTTGCGCAAGAGCGCGGTACTATCCCAAGAAGATTTCTCTTCGGTGAGGGTGAAAGTGGTCTTTTCTGGACCCTTGAAGGTCATTGTAATCTTACCATCCTCGGAGCTAATGTCGCTGAGAGAATAATCACGAGGGATATAAGAAGGGTAGGATGCCTCAATGCCGGTTTGGATGGCGGCGACTTTGACAGATATATCAGGGATGCTTGAGCCAACAAAGTAGACAATACCAGCCACGCATAGGACTGCACAAAAGAAAGCTAGAACTAGACGTTTTTTATTGCCGCGCTTCTTGGCGATGGGGCGGCGCGCGAGCTTTTCTTCTGGTTCGCCATCCATGGCAGCGACATTGCGAAGGGCTTTGCGAAGGGCGATATCTTCGTCGGTGGCTACTGTCGAGCGAGTACGCGTGGTACGACGCATGGATGGAGTTGGCTTGGCGACGCCCTTGGTGCTGCGTGGAAGAGTCTTAGCGGTTCGAGAAGATGGTTTAATGGTGGCGCGCGTCGATGATTTTTTGGGTGGAGTTTTGGTTGTGGGTAGTGTTGTCGGAATGAGTTTAGAGTCAGCTTTGGATTGTTGAAGAGCTTTTTTCTGGACCTCTTCTTGAACTTTAGTGGATTTCATTGCGACGTCAACAAATTTGTCGATAGTATTGCTGAGTTCAAGCATTTCTGGGGTGGCAGAGTTGGCTTTGAGATTTTCAGCGAAAGCTTGGAGGGAGGTGACTTGTTCGGCGATTTCTTCTGGATTAGTAGCTGTACGAATGGCGGCGATAGCTTCAGAGGTAGCGCGAGCAATAGTGTCGATGGAGTTATCGGCGTTTTCTACCATTCCGATGCTTGCCGTCGCGTAATCTGCTGCGATATTCATAGCAAGATCTTGCGAATCGAACGGTGTTGGGTTAGATGTTGTGGCGAGGGTGGTTTCTTGCGCCATAGCCATTTGGTTAGACTCTGGTGTTGCAAAGAACTCAGTAGGCGTAGATGAAGCTATGACTGGAGTGTAATTATTAATTGTTGTTTCTTCGATGGTGGCTTCTTCTGGCACCATATTGGCGAGATCTATTGGTGATGAATCGGTAGATTGGGTGCGATCAATGGTGCCAAGTTCGACGACGTTAGGGACAAAGGTCTGCATCTGCATCTGGGGTGAGGTAGTAGATGGCTCTGGTTCGACTTGAGCGGCAACGAGATCTGATGCGTGAACGCGTAGATTAACTAGACGTGAAGGTTGTGCATTAGCAGTGTTAATGGCGTGTGTTTGTGTAGAGCGGGCAGCCTCTTCGATAGCAAGATTGGTGGGCCGCACTACACTGCGACGATCGATGGTGTGAGAAGATTGTGTTAAGCGATGGGTGTTGGAGCTTGCTGCGCCAGAACCAAGTTGTATTGTAGCCATCCTTTAACTTAACTCCTCATCACGTTTATACTTAGTACTATTATAACGTTAATGACTACAAAAAAGCAAGAGCAAAATTTGTATTTTGGTCAAAGCTGGTTAAATTGTTATATAATATATGATGTATGGATTTTGAAGAAAAACGTAAGCGTCAAACGATTCGGGTTATAGTTGCAGAGATTGGTATGGTGCTGGCGATTGTGGCGGTCGTAGTAGTTTCGACTTTGGCTGCGATGGGTTTTATGATTTCTGGTAACGGAGGGATTGAACAATCTGGCTTAATGCAGCTACACACCTTGCCGACTGGCGCGAGCGTTAAGATTGATGGGAATACAATTTTTGCACGAACCAATCTAAGCCGGACCTTGTCGGCTGGCGAACATAATCTAGAAATTTACCGTGAAAATTATGATACTTGGCAAAAGGTTATCAAGATTAAATCGGGAGTATTAGTGCGAATCTATTATCCGCGATTGTTTTTACAGAATCGAGTAACGGAGTCGGTGCGTAAGTTGTCAACAACACAAGATTTGGAGTTCTATGCGCCATCAGCTAATCGTAATTATATCTTGTATGCATTAAATGATGCTCCAGAATGGCAGTTGCTTGATATTCGGGGAGATGAAGTCAAAGCAACGCCTCTGGATTTGTCGGGGATTTTGCCAGGCATGGTAGAGGAAGTGCCAGCCAAAAGAACTGCGCAAACCATCGAAACTCATACGTATCAGTTTCGGGGCAAAGTTGAGGACATCAAGTGGTCAGAAAATGAAGAGAGCGTGTTGGTAAAAGTTTCGTATGATGGTAAGACGGAGTGGGTATTAGTGCGACTTAAAGACCCTGTACGAAGTGTAAATTTGACAAAAACTTTTGGACTGAGTAATACTGCAGAGTTACGTATGATTGATAATTCAGCTAATCAGCTATATCTTTTGGAGAACCGCCAACTAAAAAGGATTAATGCAAACGATGGAGTAATGTCACGTGTGCTGCTGGATAATGTGTTGAGCTTTGAAAGCTTTGATACAAGAGTAATTTATGTGGCCGAGGCGGCTAGCGATAAGAAACGCACAGTGGGGGTGTATCGTGATGATGAAAAATCTGGCACAGTATTAGCGGAAATCCCAGAAGACGAAAAAGTGCAAGTAGCTTTGTCGAGTTATTATGGTGATGATTATATGGTATGGACAGTTGGTGCAAAAATGAGAATAATGTATGGTAGGATGCCATCATATGATGAAAATCGTGTGGGACTACCGGCGGATTTACAGCCGCTAGTGGAAGGCGATATTACTCTGAGTGAGGCTCCAGACCGATTGATGATAAGTCCTGGTAATGAGTTTGTAGTGGCGCAGAAAGGCGCTAAATTAATGGTGACGGACTTGGAGATGGGTGACCTGTATGAGTATGAAGCGCCAAGTAGCAAGATAAATTGGTTTGATGCGAGCATGCTTTATACTGTAAAAGATCAACAGATTGTAGTTTGGGATTTTGATGGAACGAATCGGCGGAATTTAGCGGAGAGCGCAAAAACTGTAGGTAACAAGAGTCCAGTAGTGGATGATAATCCAGTGGTGTTGGCAAATAATAATCGCTGGTTGTATTATTTAGTAACACAAGATGGGAATACATACTTAACACGCGAAAAAATACGCGAGTAAGATTTGTAAACACGTAGGCATGTTTTGTGCGTGCGTGAGCATGTTTTGTGAACTTGCTGGTATGTTTTAAAAACGTGCGAGTATGTTTTTAGCTGCCGAAGATACCATTCCAAAGGTTTTCGAAGAAGGAAGGTTCGTTGGCGGGCATTTCGGAGTCGGATGGGGTGACTGGATTGGTAATTCCCTCGTCTGGTATGCCTTCTCCTTCGTTGTAATCAAACTCAGGACTGATTTGCTCGCCGGTAATTAATAGGCGATAGCGTGAAGTACCAAGTGGGGTGCATGTAATGAGTGTGATGACTGGCTTTTGAGTGGGATAAATAAGTGCGGCTACGTCGCTTGGTTCGACGACTTCGCTTTTGGTCATGCGGTAGGTATAGCGAACTGAATTGTAATTGACGTAGATGAGGTCGCCTTCGGAAAGGCGCTCGAGTCCAGAGAAGATAAACTTATAAGGGTTGCTGCTATAAATATCACCAGCAGAATGCCCAGAGATGACGAGGTTGCCGACTTGTCCGGGTAGAGCGTTGGCACCCGGTATGGAGAACTGAGCGACGCCGTGGTTCATGGCTTCCATGACATCGTTGGTGAAGATGTTGAAGGCTACTGGTACGTCGATATTGAGTTTGGGGATGATTAGGCGTGGTTCGGGAGATACAGCTTGTGTAATGCTAGGGTCGACGGCTTCTATGCTAGTATTAACGTCGCCTGTATCGGGAGAAACATAGGCCATGATGGGGGCGAAGATGAGGCGGTTATACTGTAGGAAAAGGAAGACGCCAACCGTGAGCAAGCCCATAACTAAAGGAAGTAGGCGGCGAGTGCGACGTTTTTTCTGAACGTTGCCCGTGGCGACGCGCTCGCTTTTGAGCTTCTCGGTAGCAAGATAGTTTTGTGCGGCCTTGGAATAGTAATCATTGTAGTAATTTTGGTAGTAGTTTTGCCAGGCAGAGTGGTATTGTTTCCACTCATCGTTGATGATGGTTTGGTTGATGGGGGCGTTTTTAAGGGCGCTAGCAGCATCGGCACTGGGGATGTGGGTTGATGTTTGAGAAGTATTATAATGATTGATTTGCTCGTAATCATTGCCGGCGATGGACGAGTCGTCATCGTCGAGTAAGGCATAACTGTCGTAGTCGCTGGTGGGGATGGGTGGAGTGATGTATTCGTTGCCGTTACTAGTGCGGGTGAATTGATCTTGGTTGCTGGTGGGATTTTGCTTGAGACTTTCTAGGGTTGAAGAATAGACCGCAAGCACTTTTCTGCGGGCGGCTTCGGCGGCTGATTCGCGCTGTGGTGAAAAGGAAGACCCACCGTCATTCGTATCCATATTTATTATTATAACATAAAGGTGTCGAAAAGCGTGGAGTTTTGTGATATTTTTATCTTCCCTAAAGTAATGTTTTGTGGTACAATTGTGCGTAGAAAAGTAGATTTCAGTGTAATTATGGGCGAGTGGCGGAACTGGTAGACGCGCTAGACTCAAAATCTGGTTCTCGCAAGAGAGTAAGGGTTCAAGTCCCTTCCCGCCCACCATGCTGTGCCAGGTGTTATTGCCTTGGCATTTTTCTTGCTCAGAGAACGTTGTCTAGGTATATTTGGCTGTGGTTATTGGTGGCATGGTATAATTGGGTAGATATGAAGAAGAAAATTGTTTTAGGGGTTATATTGGTGGTGTTGGTAGTGGCAGCGTGTTTGAGCGTTGGTGTAATGCTGAATTGGCGTAATAACACCAATAGTGCTATGCAGGATGATGTAGCTTCACGGAATGATGCAGAAGATTTTGCGTCCGGTGGCGGAGTGGTGGCAGAAGATAATACTACAGGTGAGAATGCTGGTAGTGCGAATATTGAGGTGAAAGATTTAGCAGAGATCGCTAAGGAGGATGGTAAGGTAAATATTTACTTCTTTTGGGGCGATGGATGTGCGCATTGCGCGGCAGCATTTAAGTTCTTTGCGAGTATTCGGGAGGAGTATGGTAAGTATTATAATTTATATACTTTTGAGACGTGGTTTAACGATGAGAATGCAAAACTCGCGAAAGTTTTTGCGGAGAAAATGGGGGATACAGTGAAAGGGGTGCCATATATAATTATTGGTGAGAAGTCTTTCATTGGATTTGGCGCACAGGACAGCGACAAGCTTGTGCAGGCGATTGAAGAGCAACGTGGTGGTGAGTTTGACGTCTATTGGGATAGGGTGAGATAAATTACTGAATATCCTTTAGGTATAGTGCCACATCGGCGTAAATGATCGTAGGTGAACTATTGCCAGAGCCAGACACATATATGGACAACAACGTCAGCAACCATAGCTAGTGCAAGAACGATCATGATGATGCCGAAAAAGATTTCGCAGTTGCGGCAGTTTGATTTATTAGACTTGGCGGTTTTGGTAGTTGTGGTTGCCTTGTATCGTTTAGATTTGGTGCTGACGCTGGTGGACTTAGCGGTTGGTTTCTTGGAAGGTTTGGTTTTGGTGGTTTTTGTCTTTTTCGCAGTTGTTGGCATAGAAATTCCTTTTTTAGAATTAAATACTTATGCTTATTATAACATATATGAGTGAGAAGTGGGTGACAGAATGTTATAATATTAAGAAAGGAGAAGATATGCAGATTACAAAATTAGAGCATTCAGGAATGATTGTAGAAAAAGATGGGAAGAAGTTGGTGTTTGACCCAGTAGAGTTTGCGGAGACTTTGCCAGAGCTGCATGATGTGGCAACAGTTATTATTACGCATATCCATGCGGACCATTTGCAGACAGAGAAGATTAACGAGATCTTAGACTTGAATCCAAATGCAAAAGTAATTGCGCCAGAAGATGTTGCAGAGGTTTTGCCAAACGCGATCTTGGTGGCGGGAGGCGATGAAATGAATGTCGAAGGGTTTGATTTGAAGTTTTTTGGTAAAGATCACGCATCAGTGCTGGCGGGTAAAGTTCCTTGTGACAATATTGGCGTGGTGGTGGATGATAAATTGATGAACCCAGGTGATTCGTTTGACCTACTAGACTTAAATGGTGCGGTAGAAGTGCTATTAGTACCAGAAGTAGCACCATGGACGAAAATCTCGGAGACGATTGAATTTATGAAAATTGCAAAGCCGAAGGTTGTGATACCGGTGCATGATGGTTTGCTGTCGAAAATGGGCAAAGGCGTTTATGATAATCTATTGCGTGGTGCATGTACAGAAATAGGGGCAGAATTTGCTCCGCTTGGCGTGGGCGAAAGCATGGATATTTAATTAGAGCAGAGTCTTGTCTAGGATATATCTGTGGTGTTGTAGTCGTCGAGGTTGGGGATGATCTCGGGATCTTGATATTCGTTCTCGGACTCGACGTTTTTGAGGATGTCTTTGTGCCCAGTGAGGGTGGCATAGGGCGCGAACTGGGCGGCACGAAGATCGCGGCTCATAGGTTTGTGGTTTCTAGCGGTGGGGCGAGGTAGGTGGATAATGTCATCATATTTGCCAGTGGGTAAGCTATGAGCGGAACGGTGTTTGGGCACATTGTTAGCCCGGTTGCCTGAATGTGACTGATTCATGCGCGGTGTCCTCCAATTTGTTGGCGGCGAGTAATGCCAGTGGCGCCAGCTTCGAAATTAGTACCACGAAGAATAGCATTATTGCCGTAGCGTTTGCGGATTTTGATGACAGCTTTTTGGAGGCTTTTCTCGCTTTGAAGCTGAGCGAGTTGATGAGCTTTTTGAGTCTCTAAGAGCGCATAATTAGTAAAGAGGTTTGCCTGGATAAGCTCGGGTTGGGATGAGATTTCCTGATATATATCTTCGTCGATGAGATCGTTGGCGCAGACGGTGACCTTGCGGGCGGTGAAAGTTGGGTTAAATTCCCTGTCGAAGATTTTGAGGAAGCCGTCGATGAGGAGTTTGGTAGAAGAAGTTTTGAGCGGGAGACGATGGGTGCCATGGGCAGGTTTAGGTACGGTACGACCATAATGATCAACAACGGAGCTTGTGGCGGGGTTCTCATGGTCGTAATCGATATGGAGTACAAGGTGGTCGGTAACGAGGCTCTTATCGACAAGCTGTAGAGATAAAGCTTCGGCCATTTCTTGAACGATGATACGGGCTTTGGTGGCATTGTATGGTGAGCTAAGGACTTGCCCAGAGCTGAGGCTTTTGGATTCGGGAACGTGAGATTTGATGTCCTTGAGCTCGGTGGGCTCGTAGCCCCAAGCGTGATCGATGAGGAGCTCGGCGTTGACGCCAAAAAGTTGGTACAAAAGTTCGATATTAGTAAGCGAACAGCGTGCAACGTCACCCATAGTATACATACCGCGACTCTTAAGGCGCTTTTTGTAGCCACGCCCCACGCGCCAAATATCAGTGATGGGTTGATGTCCCCAAAGTTGTTCACGAAAACTGATCGCGTCGAGGCTGGCGATGCGAACGCCAGCAGAGTTTGGTTCGGCATGTTTGGCAAGTACATCCATGGCGACTTTGGCGAGGAAGAGATTAGTACCGATTCCGGCGGTGGCGGTAATGCCGGTCTGTTGATAAACTGATGTGACAATGTTGGTAACGAATTCTTCGGGAGTGAGGTGGGAGGTTTTGAGGTAACTACTAATATCGCAGAATACTTCATCAATGGAATAAGCGAAAATGTCTTCGGGCGCGACATGTTGGAGGTAGATTTGATAGATCTTGGCGCTATAGTCGAGGTAGTATTGCATGCGGGGAGTGGCGACAAGATAATCAAGCTCAAGGTTGGGATTGTTTTGAAGCTCGGGATTGTGATAGCTTTTACCAAGGAAGGTTTGTAAAGGTGCGCGGAGTTTTCTTTCGGCATTGATTTGGCGGACTTTGGAGATGACTTCAAAAAGGCGAGCACGACCAGGCAGCCCATAACTTTTGAGCGCAGGAGAAATAGCGAGACAAATGGTTTTGTCAGTGCGTGATTTGTCGGCGACGACAAGATTAGTAGTAAGCGGGTCTAAGCCGCGCTCAGCACATTCAACAGAAGCGTAAAAGGACTTGAGATCGATAGCGGCGTAGAATTTTCCCATGGCTTAGTACAATTATATACGATGTGAGTATGTTTTTGAAACTTGTTAGTATGTTTTGGAAACACGCGAGCATGTTTGTCTGGCACGGAAGTATGTTTTGTAAATGTGTGGGTATGCTTGTTGGGTGTGGAGGTATGATAAAATGAAGCTATGGAAAAATTTATTTGGCATGAAGAGAATTTACCAAAAGGCAGAAAACCAGAACGCGTGCATGCGGTGCTAGTGACTAAGGACGGTAGAATGTTGTTGCGCTACAAAAATGGTAGTCCGTTGAAGGTGACGGGTGGCCACATTGATCCTGAGGATATCGACATGTGTTCGGCGGTAGCGCGTGAGGTGTTGGAAGAAATTGATTGCAAAATTGATAAATGCGACTTCATAGGATATTTAGAATATATTAATGAGGCGGAGAATGTACATGAAATCTGGGCGCGAATGGTAGCGCGGGTGACGGAGATTTTGCCAGCGCAGCCAGATCCAGCTTGCAAGGATATTTGGACTTATGGGAGAGTTTTGGAGCCGATAGAAAAAGCGCGTGAAGAAGAAGTTGTACCAGCAGAATTAACAGAAGCAATGCGAGGGGTATTGGATGCGGCGATAAGAGCGGCGCAAGAAAAGGGTTATTTTGAAGGCGCCATGAATACGCAGACGGAAGTATTGAACGTAGAAGAGCATATTAAGCGTTAGACATAGGCTACCGAGAGTGATTGTGCTATTATGAGGTTACGTTAGAAATAATGTCGATATCAAAAAACTCCCCAGTGATGGGGAGTTTTGCTGGACTATTTTGTAAAGTCGATGGAGTCCATGATGAACTTGCCGACTGGTTGCCATTTTTTGCGGACGCTGTCTTTGCACTCGAAGATGATAGTGACGAGCTTGTTGTCTTCAGAGAAGAAGATAGTATTGCTATAATCGTCGCCGGTGACAAATTCGATGTCAGCAATGTTGTGGGAACCAGAAGTGTAATATTTGCCATCAATGACTTCGGCAACGAGTTCAAAGGAAGCCTTCATAGTGTCATAATAGGTTTCTACCTGATCGTTAGCGAGTTTGCTGTCTGTTGGAGCAATAGCAATGTAGGCGTCTTTGGCTTCGTTGGTATAGGCAGATTTTGGTGCGTTTTGTTTGCCATATTTTTGCTCGATTTCTTTGGCGGAAAGAGCCTTAAAATCGGTTGGGATCTTGAGACGGAAATCGTCAAAAGAAACGTAGGCAGTGGTAACTTTGTTGCCGTCGCCGTCTTTGACGGTGAGGCTGTTTTTGCCGCCGTCCATATTGGCGACGAGCGCGAAGATACCGATGATGATCAGCGCGATAACTGCAATTGCGCCAATGATACAAGCAATGATGCGACCGGTTTCTTTCTTTGGTTTAGTAGAAGTGTTTTTGGTACCAGCAGAAGTTGACTTAGTAGTTGTTTTGGTGGTTTTGCTGCTAGCGGCGCTAGACTTACTAGTAGGTTTCGCAGTTTTGGTGGATTTTACATCTTTGGTACTGTTGGTACTTTTGGATGCAGACTTTTTTGTAGCCACAAATTTCTCCTTTTATATAATTTTGTTAAGACCATTATATAATGCTTTGGCGTTTTTGTGTGAAAATTCTTATGGTTATTTTAACAAGCATCGATACTATATAGTGCATACAGAGTCACTTCTGGCTGAACTGAGTCTATAGTGATTTGGTCTCCGGGTTGGTATTTTACGCTTGCAGCATCATAGCCTTTTGGTGTGGTAGACCATGAGTAAAAGGTAGCGTAGCAACTGCCAGCATAGCCTTGAGGGATTTTCTTATCGCTGATAGTGAAAGTGTGGGAGGGGGAGGTGGTAGTGTAGGTTTGTGTACTTGGCATCGGCATGAGCGTACCACCTCCGTCTACTGCGGTTCTGAGTCCGTTAGCGTTATAGCTTAGTTTGTATTCGATCGCTGTCACTTCTGCTGGCTCCATTACTAAAGTTAGCTTCACATTGGTAGCATAGTGTCCGCTTTGCATGTCTTCACCAAATTTCACAGCAAAGGCTAGTTTACCACTTGTATTTACGGTGTTGTTTGATATGGTGTCAGCTGCGGCGCTTTTGATTACGCTACCATTGCCGGCTAGCATGGGCTTGTAAGTCATCGTGTTGCTATCGGTGTTTACGAGGTCACTCCAGCCCCATCCCCAAGTATTAGCTACAAGATTGTCTCCTACTACGCCGCTATTGTCTACATTGCCTACACTAATACTGCTATTCTCACTATGGGAAAGGCTGGTGCTGCCGTCGTCGTAGCTGATGCTCATGCTATAGCTTTTGATGCTGGATCCATTGATGCAGACGGTATGGTTGCTATAAGCGGTTTCTCCTACTTTAGCGTCTACGCTGTCAATAGTTTCTGGAGTGATGGTGAGGGAGATGTTGCTATCGTTAGAACTACGACCTGAATCGGCGGGTAGCGGTCGTGAGCTGCAAGAATCATACCAGTCATCATCCATGATACCATCGTTAGCGTAGGCTTGGTTGCTATGACTTGATATAGGATTAATAAAACCATATAAACCAACTAGGAGGGATAGCATACATACACTAGGTACTAAGTAGCAAACTATTTTACTACTCTGCTTGGAGGATAGTGCAGAATTCTTCTCTCCCCACCATTTGTAGAAATAAGTACTTTTACTATGAAGCAAGTTATTAATAAAAGTTAGTGATGGGTGAGACTTAGGACTTATGTTATCCTTCCTTCTCCTTCTTTGTAGCATCTAGCCCTCCTTGGTTTGGTTTTGGATTAATTAATCACCCTATGGAGTGCCAAAGTTTTATTTATATTGCGTCACCGATACAAATAAAAATGGCACCACAGGCATGGTGTCCAAACCTAACCAATCAACTCGTAACTTTCGTCCTCATCAACTGGGCCTATGGCGCCATTTGTATAGATGAAAACAAGTTACGGATTAAAAATTTTATTGAATGTAATGTTAGGTTTGGACTAACTTCATTGTAGCGGATTATTCTGCTTTTGGCAAGAGTTGTTATTTTGCGGGAGTGTGATATAATGGAGATGTTTCTAGCAACAAAAAGTTCCACCGGGATATTGGGTGGAACTTTTGTGTGGAGCGTTCAAGTTTGCATAGCTAAACTCAATGTCCAGCTACGCTTTTGATCTTTTGTAAAGTAAAGCGGAGCTTCCCTGGTGCAATCTCTTCGAGAAACATAGTCTTTGGGCGAGCCCAGACTGGTGCACCTTCATAGAGTCCACGGTAAATTACCAGTTCTTCGCTAGTTTCGGTGTGGTAGGCGATATCTTCAACGATGTAGTAATCGCCTTTGTAATGTTGGTAAATGCCGTGGATGATGAGCTCTTGTGATGTCATTTACTCTTTTTCCTTGTAAGTGCGAAGCATATCTTTGAGAGTCATGCGACTGCCGTAGTTAAGAATAGCGCTAGAGTAGATCTTAATGGCGATTTTGGCGATAATGTAGCAGAAAACGAGTAAAATGGCGATGGATAATGCCACTTCCCAGCCGCTGGCTAACCCCATCATGATGCGTAGAGGCATGCAGAACGGTGAGGAAATAGGTAGAAGTGCAGCAAAGACATTTAGACTGCTGGTAGGGTCGGTAAGGGTGAAATATGCAAGGTAGAATCCGATCATCGTAATAATAGCGACCGGCATGTTGGCGGATTGAATATCTTCGGGCTTACTGACGGTTGAGCCGGTGAGGGCATAGAGTAAAGCATAGGCAAAGTAGCCAAGAATAAAGTAAACTAGAGCAGCGACGGCGAGGTAAGGCGTAAAGTTGGAAAGATCGAATAGCGCATCAAGGATCTCGGGGGCGAGGAATAGCTTGGCGCTAACAATGGCAGTAATAGCGAAAAGCAGAACCTGCAAAAGTCCAACAATGCCAATACCGATGGTTTTGCCGAGGATAATGGTGCGTGGGCTGGTGGAGGTAACAAGAGTCTCCATGATTTTGGAAGTTTTTTCGACAGTGATAGAAGCGGAGACTTGGTAGGCACAGAAGTAAATGGCAAAGAAGAGTAGCACGGACATCAGCATAGTAACCATGAGGTTGCCGCCAATGTTTTGGTCGTCGGTTTGTTTAAACTCAGTGTTGAAGGTGGGGGTGAGGGTAGCGAGTTGCTTGTCGGTGAGACCCAGTTTGTGGATTTGGACATTAGTATATAAAGCGCTGAGCGTATCGATGAGGGTTTGCGGCGCGTTGCTGGTGGCGGTGGCAATATTGTCTACAATGTAGGTAAAGTTGATTTGATTATCTACCTTATCGACGGTGATAGCAGAGTTGATGTCGCCATTGTCGATTTTAGTTTTGATTTCATCAAAAGTTTGCGGAACGATTTCGAATTTGTATCCAAGGTCGGCGTCATTGAGTGCGCCAAGACTATCTTCAAAGACATTTTGTGGGTCGGAAATGAGAACGGTGTCGGTAAAATCTCCACCGGTAACTTGATTGATGATGTTGGGGAGATTAAATCCAAGTACGATGAGAATCAAGATAATGATGGTGGAAATGCGGAAGGACTTGCGACTAATGAGATCGCGCATGGTGAATTTGGTAACAGTCCAAATGTCGCGGAAGTGATTAATTTTCATAGTTTTGCTCCTCGGTTTCTAGTTGAGTGATTTCGTTTTTGGCGCCTACTTTTTCGATGAATATGTCATTGAGGGTAGGTTTCATGATTTCGAATTTGTTGATTTTGATGTTGGCGGAGACCAGCTCTTGTAATAGCTTTTCAGCTTGGGCCTCATTGGATATCTTGATGGTGTACTGGTGGTTCTTGGAATTCTCGATTTTGAGTTGGTGAGATTTGATTTGTTGGCTGATGTCTTGATCGGTGTCGATCTGGACACGAGTGGCAGGATAGGTGGCTTTAATGTCTTTGAGATTGCCCTGCAAGACAGTTTTGCCTTTATTCATGATGAGAATGTTGCTACAGAATTCTTCAATGGTAGCCATCTGATGGGCGGACATAATGACGAATTTGCCGTCGTTGACGAGTCCTATGATGATGTCTTTGAGGATTTCGGTATTGACGGGGTCTAGGCCGCTGAACGGCTCATCGAGTACGACGAGGTCAGGGTTGTGGATGATGGCGGTCATAAATTGGATTTTCTGTTGATTGCCTTTGGAGAGTTTCTCAGCAGGCATATTGAGATATTCTTCGACTTTGAGCTTCTTGGCCCATTTACAAATAGAAGTTTCGGCGTCGGAGCGAGTCATACCTTTGAGCTCAGCGAAATATAGTAGTTGTTCGAGAATTTTAATTTTAGGGTAGACGCCGCGTTCTTCGGGTAGGTAGCCGAAGTTGACATCTTTGCGGTTGACGGGCTGTCCGTTCCAAGTAATTTCCCCACTGTCTTTAGTAATGATGCCGAGTAGCATGCGGATAGTGGTAGTTTTGCCGGCGCCGTTGGTGCCAAGTAAACCATAGACTCCAGGTTTGCTAAGTTTGAGGGAGACTTTGTCGACGACGAGCTTGCCCGCGAAGGTTTTGCAGACTCGGTCTAAAATTAATTCTGCCATGTTTCCTTTCTTTAATTTAGTTTACAAAATAGCCGATGCGAGTGGGGCGGTGGGTGGTTAAGAATAGCTGCGGGGGGGGGGGTCATTATGGGATTATTATAACACGATGTTGATTGCGTGATTAAAAATGGCTGGTCTTAGCCAGCCATTAATATCTAATCTAGATTTATGCCGTCATTAAGTAGTTTACGATTGATGAAATAGAGCGTGGTAATGAGGACGGTATAGATAGCGCCTATGCCAGTTAGTACCATGATCATGAAATCTTGATTGAAAATTTCGTGAGCGATTTGAGGTGGTTTGGCGTCAAAGAGCATAGCGTGGATGCTGGTATCGAAGTTAGCCCAGACGCGGAAGCATCCTAACATAATGAGAATGCCTATAATATAGACTGCGAAGCCGCAGATGACGGCGCGGAAATTGCGGTGGTTGTTGGTTTTGCTGCCAATGGTGATGCCGGTGAAACCACAGATGGTAGCATAAAGATATTGGGTGAAGAATGTGAAAAGATAGACGAGATAGAAAATTGGGGTAGCGTCTGGCATGCCAAACCCAAAAGTTATGGCAAGGTCCTTGCCGCTTGGTGTGAGCTGTAAGATACTGAGAGTGATGGCGATGGTGCCGATGACGAGCAGTGTGACAATTATTGCTGAGAAGAATTTGGAAGCCCAGAGTGTTTTGCGAGTGATGGGTAGGGTGTTTGTGAGATAGCCTTCATCGCTGAAAAGATTGATTTTGAAGCGTATCCAAGTGCGAATGACGGAGTTGAGGAGTAAACCGATGATGACGGCGAAAATGGCGTTCCAGAAAATAGTGTGAGTGATTTGAAGCAAGACTGGAGGTTCGTCGCAGACGGGCATGTAATTATCATCAAGCCAGCAAGGTGTATCATAGGCGGTCATGTTGAAGAGCGCCGCGCAACATAGTAGGATAACAGCATAAATAGCGACAGTTTTGAGGATGAATTTGAGATCGTATTTGATAAGCTTAGCGAGCATTTTTGAATTCCTTTCTGAAGATTTCGTCAATTGAAGCGTTATGTTTAGTGCGAAGCTTGTCGGCGTCGGCTTGCAGGATAATTTCACCATTGTCGATAAAGATGACTTCATCAAGGATACGCTCAATGTCGGCGATGAGGTGAGTAGAGATTAGTACGCTGGCGCCCTCGTTGAAGTTGTGTAGAATTGTATCCAGGATATAATCGCGTGTAGCTGGATCAATACCGCCGAGAGGTTCATCAAGTATGTATAATTTGGCGCTACGGCTCATGACAAGAATGAGCTGAAGTTTTTCCTGCATACCCTTGCTCATATGGAGGATCTTGGCATCTAATGAAAGATCAAGATCGTCAATGAGGCGTGTGGCTTTATTGATGTCAAAATTATCGTAGAATTCGGCAAAGTAATTGAGGGATTGGCGGACGGTCATGACCTTGTCAAGATATGTGCGTTCAGGAAGGTAGGATATGTTGCGTTTACTGTTGATGCCGATTGGCTTACCCTCGAATAATACTTCCCCGCTGGTGGGCGTGAGTAAATCATTGGCGAGTTTGATGATGGTGGTTTTACCCATACCATTCTTGCCAAGTAAGCCGATGATTTTGCCGCTGGGGATCTTGAGATTGACATCATGAAGGACTTCGGTTTTGCCAAAGCTTTTGGAAACGTTTTTATACTCTAGTAACGTCATTTTAATCCTTTCTTTTTAGAGTTTCTAGGTGTGAGATAATATCGGCGTGCGACAATCCTAGCTCCTGCATTTCGGTGAGGAACTTTTGGATTTTGGTGGTGGCGAGCTTGGTGCGCTGTTTGGTGATAAATTTGGCGTCGTCGGTGACGAACTTGCCATTGGTACGCTCAGTGATGATGAGACGCTTGTCTTCTAATTCCTGAAGGGCTTTTTGCATGGTATTTGGATTGACTTGAGCTTGTGCTGCAAGATCGCGGACAGACGGTAAACGATCTCCGGGTGAGAATTGCCCAGAAATAATATAAAGCTCAAGTTGCTCGACTAGTTGAAGGTAGATGGGGCGATCATTGGCGAAAGTGAAATTCATGGTTTCTAACTATTGTATTAATAACTTAGTACAATAATACTCAAAATAATACATAAAGTCAAGAATATTTTTGAAAAAAGTGGATAAAAAGTTAATTCACAAAAATTTTTCATCGTTTTTTGACCTGAAAAAGTGTTCAAAAAGCATGAAATACGAATTAATAAATTTTAATCAGGTAGTTTTGAGGGATTTTAGCGGAGCAGTTTGGTAAGTAGGCGTGAAATGAATTATTTTTAGAGTTTGATTGGTTCGTGCTTTAATTTTAATATGTGTCATTCATAAAAAAGTCCTAGCTTACAAGCTAGGACTTTTGGCTAGTGGGCAAAAGCTAACTATCCCAGCCGAAGCCTTCACCAAAATGACCGTAGCGGGCGGTAGGTTCATAAATAGGGCGGAGCAAATCAAGAGTCTTGATAATACCACGTGGAGTCAGATCATATCCTTCAATAAGTTCTGGCTTACCATCAATTATGACGGTACGTTCTAATGGTTCAGCGTAACCAATAGCATAAGCAAGGCGGACGAAAACTTCTTGAGCCTGGCGTTTCTGCAAGTAGTCAACTGCAACGCGGCGAGCCATATAGGCAGCGGAACGATCGACTTTGGATGGGTCTTTGCCGGAGAAGGCGCCACCGCCAATAGGAATGCGGGGGCCGTAGTTGTCAACGATTAGTTTGCGGCCAGTAAGGCCAGTGTCAGCATCAAATCCGCCTTGATTCCAGTCGCCAGCGGGGTTGAGATGTAGCTCAGGGTTCCCTGGGAGACTTTCCTGCTCGATAAAGGCGTGGACGAGTTCATTGAGCTCTTTTTGAGAAGTGTTTTGGAAGCTAGCGACAATAGAATTGAGCGTCCAATTGCTACCATCGCATTCTAAAGTGACTTGGGTTTTGCCATCGTATGGATGTTTGGTAAAAATGAATTGGTTGAGACGACGAGATAGTATGACTTCGCGCGGGAGCATCTCAGGAGTTTCTGAGCAAGCATAGCCAATCATAATTCCCTGGTCGCCAGCACCACCAATATCAACGCCTTGGGCGATTTCTGGACTTTGTTCTACGACATTAACAGTAATTTTGATATCGTCGCCAGCGATGTGTTTTACGATATCTTTGATGTCGATGTCCCTGGCTTGGGAAGTAACCTCTCCAACAACGAAGATTTGATTATGTCCACCACAGGCTTCCATAGCGACGCGTGAATTGGGGTCTTGTTCTAGATAGGCGTCTAGGATTGCATCAGAAATCTGATCACAAAGCTTATCGGGATGTTTTGGTGACACGCTTTCAGCGGTACGATAGGTTGTAATATTCTTCATGCTTTCATTATACCATAAGCGGTGGTACGGTGTGATATAATGAAGCTATGAAGATAGCGATTTTTACCGACCTTTATGCGCCGTGGGCGGATGGTGGTGTGGTAGCGTCGATAAAAACGCAGAAGCAGAGCTTGGAAGGGCTCGGGCATGAGGTGGTGGTGTTTTGCCCTGGGTTTGAGGCGCGAGAGCGAAATGTGATTACGGTGCCGAGCCATAAGAAGTTGCGGATAAACGGGGCAGTAGTAGCAAAGCGTCCGAGTATAGTAGAAGAATATATTTTATCGGAGATGCCGGATTTTGCGAGTTTTGATTTGGTGCATGTGCAATATGAAGCAAGCTGTAGCATTGCAGGAGTGAGACTAGCGAGGAAGTTTAATTTGCCATTAGTACAGACGATGCATGGGCGTGAAGATATGGCGATCGCGGTGAATATTCCTCATCCGTTTAAGTTTTTGACGGCTTGGGCGCTGAATTTTGCGCATGGGCGGTGTTTGAAGCATAGTATTAAAGTAAGGCGTGATAGATTTCAGGCACTAACTTTCACACGAGCAAAAATGTGGACATTAATGGTGAATCAGGCGGAATATGCAGATATCGTGACTACGCCGTCACGGCATTTTGCACGTAAATTGGAACATTATGGCGTAACAAAGCCAGTGGTAGCCGTATCGAATGGAGTGCCTGATGAGTTGATAGAAACAGAAGTTCAGCCACGTAGTCTGGAGGATGGTGCGGTGCTCAAGATGTTATGGAATTCGCGTACATCAAAAGAAAAACGGATTTTGCCTTTTTTGCAGGCTGTGGCTATGTTGAATCGCCCTTATATATTATATGTATACGGAAATGGTAATCAACTTAAAAAGGCGAAAAGGTTTGCGCAAAAACATAACTTAAAAGTAAGATTTTATGGCGCGGTGAAGCGAGAACGAATTTTGGAAAAAATGCGCTCAACGCATCTGGCGATAATGGCATCTTATAATTTTGATACACAAGGCATGACGCTATTAGAAGCGGAGGCGATGGGATTGCCAGTATTCTTTTGCGATCCGGCGATGGTGGAGATTGTACCAAAGGAAAGTTTTGTATTAGCTGATGGACCAGAAGCGGCGGCGATGCAGATAGCGTTAGATAATATCCAAGCAGCGCAGATTGAAAAAATGAGCAAGAAGATGTTGGCGAGTCGTAAGGAAGTGACGCAAGCAGTACAGGACAAAAAAATGCTTGCAGCATATGAAGCAGCATTAGAAGTACATCGGCAAAAGTAAAGTGGCTGCCTTTTATGGCCGCCACTACGGGGTGGAATGATTATGGATTTAGCGCGCGGTCGAGTTTGTAGATGAACAAACCTAGACCAATAGAGATGCCGGTACCAATAGCAGCGAGTTTAGAAATCGTGGACCAGTTAGTGGCAAAGATAAGCAGTAAGATGCCACCCGCAATGCCACCGAAAACGTAAATCCAACGACGTACCAAGATAAGGCATGTAGTGAGTTTGACGCCAAGGGTATCCTCGCCAACATAAATCAGTATGAGCTCAACAGAGCTGCAGATAACGATGATAGTGGTGCCGAGGTAGACGGCGTAGCAGGCGATGTCGGGGTTGCTGGTGCCAAAAAATAAGTAGACCATACAGGTGATAGCGAGGAAAATGTCAGAAAGGTGTTCGATGGTCTTGACGTGTACACGCCACCAGCGGACTTTGCCGTCATTGGGATAGGACCAGCGACGGGCGCAGGGTCCGTCAAAGGCGTCGCAGAGCTCGCCGAGGACGAACGCCCAAATAGCGTACTCGGCAGGCATTTTGGTAAAAGTCATTCCCAGTAATATGAATCCGGCGATGACTTCGCACAGAGTCAATGCGTCAGCTAAGTAGTAGAGTCTTTTCATGTGATCCCCTCCTCAAATTTTAATGCCCTAAGTAGCTGAATATTTACATTATACCACACTTTGTATAAAAAGTAAAGAGTAAAATTGAATTTGGTAGGTAAAACATGAAAATGAGGAGGAGAAAATGGAAAAGCTTAAGGATATTTTAAGCTTAAGCCTATTCAAAGAAAATGGCGGCCGTGGTGGCTTCGAGGGGCTTGCGGGGGTTGAAAAGATTGAGCGCAGAGATTTTACTGGCGAGTTGCCCAGACCAGAGGGAAAGTGGCGTATAGTTTGTATCGTTGATGTGGGTGGTGATAATGTTCCCGCCATTTGCTGTGATGATGTTGTCTTGGTGAAAAGTGAGTAAAGTAAGGTTGTAGGTGAGGGTAAACTTGTGCAGAGTTTCGATAGTGGGGATAAGGGGCTGAGAGAGCATGATCATGCGGGGATAGTAGAGGGCGCGGAAGATCTTCTGGAGCTGCGACATAGAGCAGATTAGGAATAAGTTGGGCTTGGTGATGATCTGCCCGAAGGTAGGAGCAAGCAAATCGATGGCGTCGCGCGTAATGATAACGGGTCGATCGGTGGGGCGTATAGCATCACTGATGGCGATGGCGGTTTCTGCATTATGGGAAAGATCGCCAATGAGAAGATTAAAATCGGTTTGATCAAAAATTTTAGTGAGTTCGAAGGATTTGGCAAAGGAGCCACTGTTGGTAGAGGGAGTAAAGGTCAGTGTGTCAAGTACGGGAAGTTTGCTGCGGAGAGCGTCGGGTAGTATAGTATTAACTTGCTTAAGTGGAAAATGTTGATTAAGGTATTCTGCAGTCCGAATGACTGTGGAGAAGTTCTGGAGGTTGCCGCCGATGACATTAACGCGTCCAGTTTTTTGCTCGGGGATATTCCAAATTAGGTCGGTAAAGAGTGGTTTAGTTTGTTTTTGCCAGTAGTCGAAGCTACGATTAATCGTTGCAAAACCTTGCATTGCTAGAACTCCAGTTCGATTGATACAGGACAGTGATCGGAGCCAAGGATATGTTCGTGAATCTCGGCGGACTTAAGATGAGATAATAAGGATTGAGAAATGAAAAAGTAGTCAATGCGCCATCCGACGTTATTTTCGCGGGAGTGCCCCCAATGCGACCACCAAGTATAGCGTCGCTCTTGAGGATGGAGGGTGCGGAATGTATCGATGAAACCGGCACTGAGCAAGTTGGTAATTCCCTGGCGTTCTTCGCTAGTGAAACCGGCGTTATGGGTATTTTGTTTGGGGCGAGCGAGATCAATCTCGGTATGAGCAGCATTAAAGTCACCACAGATAATGATGGGCTTGGTTTGCTCAAGAAGTTGGAGTTGCTGCAAGATGGCTGGATCCCAAATTTGTTTACGGAGTTGAAGACGAGAGAGATCCGGTTTGCTATTGGGCGTGTAGACATTGACGAGATAAAAGTGCTCATATTCGGCGATTTGGAGGCGGCCTTCGGTGAGAGGACAGCCGTATTTATCATTTTGCCAGTTGTAATGCTGGATAAGCTTGGGGTCGAATTCGGTGCAACAATTGATGGCGGGAATTTTGCTAAAAATAGCGGTGCCAGAATAACCAGCGCGTTCGGCGCTATTCCAGTATTCGGTATAATTAGGGAGATCAATTTCGACTTGGTCGGCTTTAGCCTTAGTCTCTTGCAAGCAAAGAATATCTGGATTTTTGGTATTCATAAAATCGAGAAAAGTGCCTTTTTTGAGGCCAGCACGGAGACCATTAACGTTCCAGGAGAAGATACGCATTAGTACTTCCCGCGATTGAGATCGCGTTGTTTGATGGTTTCGCGTTTGTCGTATTTTTTCTTGCTTTTGCCGGTGGCAATAACGAGCTTAATATAACGGCTGCTACCAAGGAGCTTGACCGGAACGAGTTGTAGACCGGCTTGGCGAGCGCGTTCAAGCTGAGCGAGCTGTTTCTTAGTGATGAGGAGTTTGACATTGCGCGCGGTGTCGACACCAAGAGTGAGATTGTTGAGCCAGAGTTCTCGGCTCCTAATAGTGACGAAAGAGCCTTTGAACTGAACATGATGATCGCGAATGAGACGAACTTCTGGACCAGAAAGCACCATGCCACAAGTCAACTCTTCGTCGAGCGCGTAGTCGAAATGGGCACGACGATTGACGGTGACAGAATTAGAGACTTTCTTTTTCTTCATATTTATAATTATAACACAATAGCTATCAGAGTGGGTATGGCGTGATGCTGAAAAACGACATATGTGGTATAATAATGGTTAAGATGCGTATTGCAATTACTTCGGATTTGTATTATCCAATGTCGAATGGTGTGGCAGTGTTTGCACATAATTTAGCGAAGGGTTTAGCTCGCCAAGGGCACGAGGTGATGGTAATTTGCCCAAGCTTTAAGGGTAAAAAACACCGTACACGGCAAGATGGAGTAACTACTGTCTATATGCGGTCAATCAGGTTCCCATTTTATCCAGATCAGATCAACAAAGTACCAACTGGTAAAGAGATATTGGGCGTGTCGTTGCCGCGTTTGGCCTATCGCCATGGACTGTGGATTACAGTAGATCCATATCCAGAACTTAAGAAAGCCCTAAACAAGTTTCATCCAGATGTGATTCATAATCAGACAGCAGAAATGATTGCAATTGCGGCGCGACGTTATGCAAAGAAGTATGATATACCGATGGTCAGTACCGGACATGCTTATCCGGATAATTTAACAAGTCAGGTAAAATTACTGAGGCCTTTTAAACGACCGCTGGATGCGGTGTTGCGTACTTATATGGCGAGTTTTTTGAAGCATTCGGAATACGCAACAATGCCGACCGAAATGGCGATTGATGACTTAGTACCAAAGAATCGCCGAAGATTTGACGTGACAGTAGAACCGCTATCAAATGGAGTGGATCTTGCGAAGTTTACGCCAGGCAAGCCGAATTTGAAAGTCCTGCGGAAGTTCCATTTAGATCCAAAGACGCCACGAGTATTATATGTGGGGCGGGTGGATCCAGAGAAAAGTTTGAGCAATGTGGTGACGGCATTCGCGGGAGTGCTTGAGTCGGTGCCAGAAGCGGAGCTAGTGATTGTGGGGGATGGGACGGATCGGCGGCATTTGCTGGATTTAGCGGAGTCGTTAGGAATTGAAAAGAATGTGAAGTTCCCTGGTAGAATTATGCCGCCAGATGTAATTGACATCTATAGGTCGGCGACGGTATTTGCGACGGCGAGCGAAACGGAGACGCAAGGTATAGTGTTGATTGAAGCAGCGGCGACCGGCTTACCTCTGGTAGCAGTAGATGCAGGGGCGGTGCGTGAGCTTTGTCAAAATAAGAAGAACGGGATACTATGTGAGTCGCGCGATACAGAACAAATGGCGAAGGCGCTGGTGAAGATTCTCCAGAATGAAGATTTGCAGCAAAAATATGGTGAAAAGAGCTTAGAGATTGCTCAAAAACACGATTTAAATCATACATTGAAGCGTTTTGCAGAGATCTATGAGGAAGCGATTACCTTGAAGGGCAAAAAGGTGAGCAAGAAGAAGGGGTTTTGGGGGCGGGGGTAAAGTATTGACTTCTTGCGGTAAGTGTGCTATAATGAGAAGATAGGGCCTAAAACTCTAATAGCACCTTGAAAAGGAGATGGTAAGAGTTGGAACTGGTAAAAGAAATTGTCGTGCATTGGCGACGAGATCGGCAATACCGAGAGACATTCATGGAAAGTGTAGACGGACATATCGGTGGAGTGAAGCAGGACTCAGTAAACTGGTCTTTGATGGTAAGGTGCATCGTTTTCGGGTGTACGTTTTTCTGGGACACGCTTGGTGGCCTGCTGGGCGGGAGTACCGGTGCTGCTTTGGTTAGCGGGTTGTTTTGTAGTCTGACGCTGTTTGGCTTCTCGTCGAAACTGAAGCTGCCGCAGATGCTTAAGACCGCCCATGAGGACGCTTTGAAAAATTCAAAGGTCAAATAACAAGCGATATTTAGGTGTACACTGTATAATTTTTTGGTTCTCTCATGTGCTATCTTCGTCTTTAGCAAAACCGCCCTTTGGGGCGGTTATTTTATAAAATCTATGATGGCATTGGCGGTCTCGCGGGGCTGCTCATAGTTATGAAGATGGCCAGTGTTTGGTAGGAAGTCTAGCTTGGCATTTAGCTGCTGGGCAGCGGCTCTAGTTTGGGCTTGGCTAATCAAACGATCATTGGCACCAGCAAGAAGAAGAACGCTCTTTGGAATATGAAAATCGGTAATGGCATAGCTGGTAGAAAACTTGGCGGCCTGTATAACTTCGGATTTGACAGGGGGCTGGTCGTTACTGCAATCATGAGTAACTTCTAAAACATGTTTAAGCAAGGCCTTATCATGAGGCGTAAAAAGGAATTTGGTGGTGATGTAGTCAACGGCGGCTTTGGGGGTGAGAGCCGAGAGGGGTGCTATCATTCGAAAAGGCACAGCGGTGCGTTTAGAGATAGGCGACATAAGGATGGCTTTTTGATGGAAGAGCTCTGGATAATACTTGAGAGTGGCGGCGACGACCAGAGAACCCATAGAATGCCCGATGAGGATTGGTCGGTTGAGGTCTTGCTGTTTGACGAAATCCGCTAGGTATCGGGCATAAGAGTCAGGTGTGTACGAGGGTAGTTTTTGAGCACCGGCGAAAGGCGGTATGGGAGGTATCAAAACTTGGTACCCAGCTTGCTCAAGAATTTGGGCGATCTCTTGGAGCCCGATAGGTGAGCCACGAAAACCATGCACGAGGATAAGCGCAGGTTTTTTGGTAGGGTTAGCCATGAAGGGCTGCCCTAGTTAGCATCTGTTGTGTTTGACGCGTTGGTTTTGTCGAGAGCCTTTTTGATGGCGGGACGGTCGAAGCCAACTATGCGTTCGCCATTAATTTCAGTAACTGGCACAGCAGTGATATCAGACATAGTGCTGGCGTCAATTTCTTGATATTCAATGCTTTGTTGTTCGAGCCACTCCATAAGGGCGTGGCAGTAGATGCAAGTAGGTGTAGTGTAAACTTTAATCATGTTTTAATTATAGCACGTATTATTGCTTGAATTATTGTTTTTTGGCGGCATCAAGCTGGGGATCGCGGCTATGATTTATATCATCGAAAGTACGCTCGACTTCTATGTCTGGAGTGATTCCTTCGCCGTTGATGCTGGTACCTTTGGGTGTATACCAGCGGGCTGTAGTAACTTTAAGAAGGCCGCCGTTTGATAGATCAAGAAGAGTTTGGACTACACCCTTGCCGTAAGTCTGTTCGCCGAGGATGGTGGCTTTGTCATAATCTTTGAGTGCGCCAGCGACAATTTCTGAGGCAGAGGCCGTACCGCCATTAACTAAGACGATAGTCTTTATATTAGTAAGTTTGGCTTGATTACGATTAGCTTTGGTAGTTTGTTCTTGATCGTTTTTGCCTTTTTGGACGAGAACGGTGTCGCCATCAATCCAGAGAGAGAGGAGGTCTTTGGCTGCATTGACATAGCCTCCGCCATTATTGCGTAGGTCGAGAATAACCTTATTAATACCACGTTTTTCAAATTCATCTTTAACGATTTTTTGGACGAGCGTGCCAGTGTCGTCGTCAAAACGTGTGACGGTGAGGATAGCAGTTTTGCCATCATATTCGGCATAGGCGGAAACATTATTGATGGCTTCACGGATAAGATCAAAGCTCTTTTCTTCACCATCGCGAACCACGGTGAGTTTAACCTTGGAGCCTTTCTCGCCTTGTAATTTAGAGGCGATATAGTCGGAAGTCTTATCGTAGACCAGCTCATCGTTTACTTTGTAGATAATATCGCCAGCTTTGACACCAGCTTTCTCAGCGGGGTTGCCGGGGAGCGTACGTAAGATGCGTACGTAACCATCGCGTAAAGCCATTTCTACGCCTATGCCGGTGCCAGCTTCACCATGTAATGCGGCTTCGTAATCTTTGGCTTCATCACGGTTCATGTAAGCAGTGTAGACGTCACCAGCGGCGCTAACCAAACCAGATTTAGCACCATCAAGGAGCTGATCTTTGTCTAATTCCCCATCATAGTATCTAGATAAGACGGAATAAACTTCATCAAGCTCATGCCAATCATTCTTTTCTGTGGTCTGAAAGCCCAGGTAAGGCAAGAAATTGGAGGCGAAAGTACTCCAGTTTAGTCCCGCAAAAACACCAATCGCTAAAGTTGCTACTGCACTAATAATAGCGCCGCCGAGGCTAACTTTACGCTCTTCCCATTTTTCTGTCATGTTAATATTTTAACATGGTTTGTTAATAATAGGTTAAAAACTTTACCAGAGCCTTTGATCTAGATGAATGTAGCGGTAGACATGGGGGTTAACATTGTAACGAGCACCAAAATCACCTGGTAGACCGCTTTTTGAACTCAAGGTGTTATTGTATTCGGTGAGATTGATGGTGCCATTAGCATTGACGCTTTCGACCCACATAACATGCCCATAGATACCGGCTGTGCTGTAGGCAATGGTATGCGGTGCGGGAGTATCATTAACAACGTAGCCTTGACGTTGAGCAGAATAGCCCCAGCTTTTAGCATCTCCCCAAGATGAAATGTAAATACCAAAGTATTCTTGAGCTTTCCAGCCGGCATAGCTAGTACATTGACAAACGTATCCACCCACTACAATATAACCAACGTTATCTTGTGGGCAGCGGTGTGCCCATGGGTAAGAATTGTAGCCTTCACCTACAACGCCTCCATTGTTGTATTTGGCGATTTCGATGGCGATCTCACGTTGCATAGTCTGGCGAGCTTCTTCGGAGTCGCGTTTGTAAGCGGCCGAGTCGTTTTCATATTTACTGATGAGGGCAAGCTGTTGATTACGTTTGTTGGCGGCCTCGTTGCGGCTGATTTCGGTGCTAGCGATGAGCGCATCGACGCTTTCTTTTTGCTTCTCTAATTCCTCTTTAAGAGTGCGGATATTTTTGGCGGAAGTGGTGACTTGGTTCTTGACGTTTTCTTGACGAGACTGTTTCTCGGCGAGTTCACCAATAGAACTACTACCAGCTAGGAGAGTGATAGGGTCTGGGTCTTCTTCAAAGTGCATTTTGACAAGCATCTTAGCGAGAGCGACTTGTTGAAGATTTAGCTTCTCGGTATTGAGCGTGATTTGTTCGGATAGATCATTGGCAACAGCTTGGTTGCGAGCGATTTCGTCTTCAAGGGCAGTGATCTCAGCATTAAGGCGAGCTACTTCACCTTCAAGGGTATTGGCATAAGCAGCAAGTTCTTTAGCGCGTGCTTCAGAAGCGGCAGCACGGTCGGATGCTTCACGGCAAGCTTGAGTGACGCAACCAAAAGGGTAGGCTTGGACTTCTTCGGTATTATTACTAAGAGCGACTAGGCTTGCAGTAATAGTGATGCTTATTACTGACATAGCAATGATAATTCTCAGGCCGATAGTTTTATGTTTTTGTTGTGTCTTCATATATATTATATATCACACTTATGCTTAGATGTAAATTAATAGAACAGAGTTTTTAATTATTTTAGATACTTTTGCATGGCAAGGCGGGCAGAGATGGCGCCAATCATCATGCCGATAGCGATCATTACTAGATAAACTAAGACGAGGTTATGTGTACCCATAAGCATTTCGACAGATGATACGTCCGTACCATAATTGGCGAGCTTTGGGATTAAAAAGCGGTAAATGGCATAGGCAATAGTACTAGAAAGTAATCCGGAAATAACGCCGCAGATTTGCGCTTCAACTAGGAACGGTCCACGAATGAACGTGTTGTCAGCGCCTACTAAGCGCATCATGTAAATCTCTTCGCGGCGAGAGAAAATAGCCATTCTGATGGTATTAAAGATCATGAGGATGGAAATGATCAAGAATACAGCGCCAAGAATAAGGCCGCCGTTTTTTGCGATGTTAGCCCATGAGCTGATGGTGGCAATTTCGCTACGGTTAGTGTCGTAAGTGGGCTTTTCTTCGGGGTCGATGTTGTCTTGGATAATTTGAGTGGTATCGATGATATGCTTTAGCTGTTCGATATTGTCAGGATCATAGACTTTAATACTCATCACGGCATTCATAGTGTCGAGAACAATTTGACTCATTTCTGGATCTTGTAGAACATCCATAAGCTCGAGGTTGTCTTGATTCTCTTGTAGATACTGCATATAACCCATGGCGGAATCGGCGACTTCAATAGATCGCACGTTAGGGTCGGTTTTAACCATCTCGGACATATTTTCGAGAGTTTCAAGACTAGTGCCAGGCTTAAAGTAGACGGCGATGTCGATCTTTTGGCGAAGGGATTCGGCAGTAGAACTAAGAATGAGGCTGGCACCAATAGTAATCATAAGGATTATTAGAGTTACCGTCATGACTAAGGTTGCTGCAATAGAGAGCCAAATATTGCGAGTGAAGCCAGCTGCACCATATTTAACTACGCGGCCAGCACTACGCATTTTGCCGACATTGCTATTTTCGACTAAGACTTTGAGATTTTCTTTTTGTTTGAGTCGATCTGCTTTGTCAAAAGTTCGGATCTTTTTGTGGGATGACATATTTATCTCCTAAACGACACGTTTTTGTTTGGTTTTATTAAGCGGACGCTTGATGGCTTGCTTGATGCTGGGAGCAGGTTTAAGCTTGACGGTTTGTCCGGAGGTGAGTTTACTGAGTTTTGGTGCGGCTTTGAGTGGCTTACTAGCGGCATACCACTGGTTGGCGGAATCGCGTGCGTATTTTTTGGTTGACGCAGATGATTTGGTTGGGATAGTTTTTGAACTATTGTTTTTTGACGTGGGTTCTGGTTTGGTCGTTGCATCAATTCGGGTTTTAGTAATGGATTTACTGGATGGGGATTTGGCTGCCTTGGTAGGTGCTTTTTTGTTGTTTTGTGGAGCCCCCATTAGCGCATTACTAGGTAGATAGACTTTTTGGATGAGTGGTGTGGGGGCGATGATTTTGATGGAAGTTTCAGGCTGCGGTGTAGTGGCTTTCTCAGCCTCATCGCCGAGGCGATAGATTCCGTCAACTTTCTGATCATTGATGATTTTACCACCTTTGAGAGTGATAACGCGTTTGCGTAAGTTGTTAACGATATTTTCGTCGTGAGTAGTGACGAGTAGGGTAGTGCCAAAATCGTTGATTTTTTGTAGCAAGTCGATGATCTCCTTGCGGGTGAGCTTATCGAGATTGCCAGTGGGCTCGTCGGCGATGAGGATTTTGGGTTGTCTAGCGACAGAGCGTGCTATGCTGACGCGCTGACGTTCGCCACCAGAAAGATGCGTCGGGAATTTGTTGGCTTTGTTTTCTAACCCAACTAAGTCTAGAACTTTTGGAACGGTTTTTTGGATTTCACGACTGCTCATACCGGCAATTTCGAGGGCGAAGGCGACGTTTTCAAATACAGTACGAGTAGGCAATAACTTATAATCTTGAAAAACCACGCCAAGACGACGACGGTAGTGTGGAATGTGACGGCGGCGTACAAAATCTAGGTCGATACCACCTACGACGATTTTCCCAGAATCAGGGATTTCTTCCTTGGTGATCATTTTGATGAGGGTGGATTTGCCGGCGCCAGATTTGCCGACTAAGAAAACAAATTCATGCGGCTCAATATGCAAAGAAATATTGTCCAAAACTGGATCTTCATCGCCTGGATAGGTCTTTGTCACACGATCAAGCAATATCATAATAATATGATACCACAAACATTATGGAATCACAACGAAAACTTTACTGTGCAGCATTTTGTTCAAGATAACTATTGATGAAGCCGTCTAGTTCACCATCGAGGATTTTTTCAGGTTCGGTACTTTCAAATTTAGTACGAGTATCTTTGACGAGTTTGTAGGGCTGTAGGACATAATTGCGGATTTGCTGTCCCCAAGAGGCAGACTCGCCAGCGCGGAGTTTGTCAATACTTTCAGCATGTTGTTCAAGTTGGAGCTGGATGAGCTTACCACGGAGAATTTCCATGGCTTTTTCTTTATTTTGAAGTTGGGAGCGTTCGTTCTGGATGGCAACTACGGTATTGGTGGGCAGATGGGTGATACGTACGGCGGAGTTGGTAGTATTGACGCTTTGCCCGCCGTGTCCACCGGAGTGATAGACATCAATGCGCAAATCTTTTTCATTAATTTTGATATCTTCGTCAGTTTTGATAATGGGCAGGATTTCTACTAGAGCGAAACTGGTTTGACGTAAGTTATCGGCGTTGAATGGTGAAAGCCGTACGAGGCGGTGTACTCCATGTTCACTTTTAAGTAAACCATATACGTTAGTGCCAGTGATTTCGTAAACGGCAGTTTTGATGCCGGCTTCTTCACCTGTGACACGTTCGAGACATGTAATTTTAAATTTTTGCTTTTCGGCAAAACGTAAATACATACGTTCGAGCATGCCTGCCCAGTCCATTGCTTCAGTACCACCAGCGCCTGAAGTAATACGCAAAACAGCCCCAAGTGAATCATATTTGCCACTGAAGCGTAAGGCTTGTTTGAGCTGTGAGAGATTTTGTTCGGAAGCAGTGAGCTGTTGCTCGAGTTCGTTAAGTAAACTTTCGTCGCGCAGACTAAAAAGCTCAGCGAGATCTTCGGCTTGGACTCTTAGTAGGCGCCATGGTTGCGCCTCATCATTGAGGCGAGCGAGCTTTTCGTTTTGTTCGCGAGCATATTCAGGGTTAGCCCAGATTTCGGGGTTGGCAACTTCGGTTTCGAGTGCGGTTATGGCTTGGATTTTGGCGTCAAGCTGTAATTTCTGCCAGGCACTCGTGAGCTCCGCTTGGAGTGTCTCGAGACGTTTTTTGAGATTGGGGGTCATATTATTGGAGATCCTGGACTAGTTTTTGAAATTGAGCGCCACGATCATAGACACTTTCAAACATGTCAAAGCTAGCAGCAGCTGGCGACATGAGCACGATAGGTGTCTTGGTAGTATCATTGGAAGCTGGGTCCTGAAGATGATTGGATTGGACGATCTTTTTAGCGGTGGCGGTGGCGAGATTGACGGCTTCTGATAAAGAACCAGCTTTCGTGATATTTTCTAACATTTTTTCACTTAATAAAGAGTAGAGCTTTTGTCCTGATTCTCCAATGAGGATAAGATGGGCGATGGTGGAAGTGTTTTGGATGAGGTCGGCAATTTCTGGTAGGTCTTGATTGGCAGTTTTATCACGGCCGCCAGCAATAAGGACGATAGGATTGTTTGGAAAAGCTTCTAGCGCGACTTTGAGCGAAGTGGGGGTAGTGGAGAAGTTGTCATCGTAATATTTGACGCAGTTCAGTTCGCGTAAGTATTGCAAACGATGCGGTAAGCCATGGAAATTTTCCAAGGTTTGGATAATTGTTTCTTGGTATCGCTCAAGAAAGGTTTCTAGTGATAATTGGTAGAAGCTAGCTACAGCGAGTAATGCAGCTTGGGCGTTCTCGCGGTTGTGTTGGCCTGGAATAGCGAGATGAGCAGTAATTGTATCCAAACAATCATTAGTGATGGGGTAACTGATTTTGCGAGCGAGGCTTTGCTCGGCGGTTTGAATAGTATCCGGATTGTTGCGGTAGTAAATACAAAAATCGTCAGGGCTTTGATGTTTGGCAATGTTGGCTTTGGCGTTGATATAATCCGCATAATCATCATGTACATTAAGATGATCTGGTTCGATGCCGAGGATGACGGCGATATGTGGAGATTTGTGTAAGTCCCAGAGCTGAAAACTACTCATTTCGTAAACCACAACATCATTTGCGCCTAACCGATCGAGGATATCTAGAGCTGGGTTGCCGATGTTGCCAATAAGATAGACGTTTTTGCCGAGGTTCTTCAACAAATCAGTTATGATGGAACAGGTAGTGCCTTTGCCTTTGGTGCCGGTTACACCAATGATAGGACATGGGCAATGGTCAAAGAAGTATTTTGTCATGCTGGAAAAATTGGGCTGTGGATGCACGGATGGACTACGCAAGATTAGATCGAATTGGGAGAAATCTTTTTGTTGGAGCTCCTCGGTGGTGAACTTGTCAATGATTTCAATTTCGTTGGTTTTTGTTTTGAAATATTTTTCGGCACTCTTACCTTCTTTGCCGTAACCTAAAATCCCAATCTTCATATAGTATATTGTAGCATAGAATAGGCTATGCCGTAGTGTTTTGGTCTGAGGCTTTGACAGTATTTAAAACTTGAGTTTTTCGGCTAGCTCAACTACTAAAGCTTTTTCAACAGAGCTAACAGCGACCAGTGCGTTAATATTACTGGAGAGAAATTCTTGAGCTAGTTTGACGATCTCATCTTTTTTGATGTTTTTAACTAGGGTAGGCATTTTTGAAAATTTTTCAATGGTGCCGTTAGTGAAATAATTATCTGAATAATAATCAGAGAGCTGACCTACGGTTTGAGCACCGATTTGGTATCGTCCAGTGGCGTAAGATTTGGCGCTTTCGATGTCTTTGCTGCTAATATCGCCATTAAGGACTTTGTCGAGCTCTTGACGGATGAGGCTAAAAAGCTTGTTGGCGTTCTCGGCATTAACCTCGCCGTCAAAGTCCCAGGACACATTATGCCAACCGTTGGAAATGTCGCTGCCCATACCATAAACTAAACCATATTTGCGGGCTTGGCCAAAAATACGACTACTGGTGGTGCCGTTAAGGATTTGGTTTAGGCAGTTCATAGCGGCTACTTCAGGAGGTTGTAGTTTGCGGGGTAGCATCCAAGTAAAGCCAAAAGTAATGTTGGAAGCATCTTTGCGACGGATTAGTACAGGAGTGGCAGAATGTAGCTCATCGCGAGGAATTTCGAATCTTTCGCCGGATTTGAGATCCCAGTTCTCAAGCATTTTGATAATTTTGTGTTTGCGGCCCAAGAGTCGACCAGAAATGATGAAACGTAAGTTATGCGAAGTATGGGTACGGCGATAGTGCTCGCGAATATCTTTGAGTTCGATGGTGTTAATAGTTTTGATGCGCTCTTGCAGGTCGGGGATATTTTCACCAACGACTTGTTGTAGACGGGGCCAGAGTAATCTGCCGTAATCGTTCATATAGCCAGTGAGCTCGGCTTTGACATTGCCTTTTTCACTTTTGAGTTCTTCTTCGTTGAAACGCGGTTCGGCAATGGCTAGCTGTTGGAGTTTGAGGATACGCTCCCACTCGAAGTCTGCACATTCGCTTTCGTAGCAAACTGAAAAATCTGATGTCCAAGCATTGTGGTAGGCGCCGTTTTTGGTAAATTCGGCTTCGAAGTTTTGCTCGTTGCTGTATTTGGCGTTAGCACCGAATGCTAAGTGCTCAACGACGTGAGCAATTTCGTAGACTTCGGGGCGTTTGGCGTAGCGCATGCCAGCACGAAATTGAAATTTCGTGTTCATTACGCTAGCGCCAGGCACATTAATCAAGAGACCCCGTGCACCAGAACTCAGCACAACCTCTTCAATAGAGTGTTTTATTGCTGTTTTCCTTTCTTCTTGTTTTGGCGTTCTTTTTTGCGGTTCTGTTTGGTGACGTTGCGCTTTTGGTTATAGTTATGTGTTGGGCGACTGCTTTTTGTTTCGTCGTCTTTAAATTCTTTATCGAGGCTCTTTTCTCCGGCGCTGATTTCGTTGACGCCTTTTTCGGTGGCGCTGTCAGCCATTTTGGTGAGTTCTGATTCGTATTCTTGTCCGTCGGTGAGGCTGTCGGCATGAGCTTCTTGGCGGGTGAGGCTGAGCAGAATCTTGAGGACTTCTTCGCGCAAGTTTTTTTCTAGGCCGTCGAAGAGTTTTTGTGATTCACTACGGTATTCAACCAACGGATCACGCTGACCGATACTGCGCCAATGAATACCCTCGCGCAAATGTTGCATGTTTTCGAGATGCTGCATCCAGAGCGTGTCGAGAACCTTAAGATAGACTTCGCGTTCAATCTTGCGCATGATGCCGTCGGTGAACTCGGCTTCTTTGTTACCGTATTGTCGGGTGATTTCGTCAAGAGCAGCCTTGATGCGGTCTTTTTCTTTACGTTTTTTGCCTATTTCTTCAACGAGCTGTTTGTCGGTATCTGGAAAGACTTCAAGGAACTCCTGAGTAAACTTAGGATTCACACGAGAGCTATCTTTGGCAAGATCTTCGGCAGTAACTTTCATGAGTCGCTTAATCTCATTGTGGATGTTTTCGCCATCAAGAATCTTGCGGCGCATGCCATAGACGACTTTACGATGACGATTGATGACGTTGTCGTACTGGACGACGTTTTTGCGGGAGTCGAAGTTGAAGCCTTCGATGCGTTTCTGGGCGGACTCAAGGGTCTTAGAAACGGATTTATTCTGGATAGGTACGTCTTCTTCTATGCCTAAACGCCCCATCAGCATAGCAATACGATCGCCCTGGAAGATGCGCATAAGATCGTCTTCGCAGCTGACGAAGAACTGCGTAGTGCCTGGGTCGCCCTGACGACCACCACGACCACGAAGCTGATTATCGACGCGGCGACTATCGTGGCGTTCGGAGCCGATAACAACAAGACCACCGAGTTCTTTAACACCTTCGCCAAGTTTAATATCGGTACCACGACCAGCAAGGTTAGTAGCAAGAGTAACAGCGCCTTTCTCGCCAGCGCGCTCGACGATGGCAGCTTCGCGCTCGTTGTTTTTGGCGTTTAGAAGTTCATATTTAATCCCTTGACTGTCAAGGTAGCGGGCAATCATTTCGTTTTTTTCGATACTGGCGGAGCCAACTAGGACTGGTTGACCGCGATCGTGATATTTTTTAATTTCGGCAGCGATAGCTTTGAGCTTAGCAGCTTCGGTACGATAAATTAGGTCGTCCTTGTCTACGCGCTGGATGGGGCGGTTAGGTGGAATTTGGATAACATCAAGTGAGTAGATTTGTTGAAACTCCTCGGCTTCAGTAAAGGCGGTACCAGTCATGCCAGAGAGTTTGTGGTAGAGACGGAAGAAGTTCTGGAAGGAGATAGTGGCGAGAGTCATGGATTCTTGCTTAACAACGACGCCTTCTTTTGCCTCAATGGCTTGGTGTAGCCCTTCATTATAACGGCGACCCTGCATAAGGCGACCGGTATGCTCATCGACGATGACTACTTCTCCACTATTGGTGACAACGTAATCTTTATCTCGTTTGAAAACAATTTGAGCGCGTAAGGCTTGCTCCATATGATAGACAAGACGAGTATGTTTGGTGGAGTAGAGGTTTTTTACGCCTAGCAAGCCTTGGACTTTTTCAACGCCTTTGTCGGTAAGGGCGACGCTGCGGCGTTTTTCATCGAAGGTATAGTCTTCGGCGACGAGCTGAGCAGCGATCTTGGCGAATTGATAATAGGCATCAGGATTATCGCCAGCAGGTGCAGAAATGATGAGCGGCGTACGGGCTTCATCAATAAGGATAGAGTCAACTTCGTCGACAATGGCAAAGTTTAGTTCTCTTTGGCGAAGGTATTGAGGCTCGCTGACCATATTATCGCGTAAGTAGTCAAAACCGAACTCATTATTTGTGCCATAGGTAACATCGGCGGCGTAGGCTTCTTTACGGGTGGCTGGCTTGAGATGGCGGAAGCGCATGTCTTCGTGCTCTTCGTTTTCGTATTCTGGATCGTAGACGTAGGAGGCTTGGTTGACGATGACGCCAACGCTAAGACCTAAGAAGTGATATGCTGGTGCATTCCAGCCAGCATCGCGTTGGGCGAGATAATCATTGACAGTAACAACATGGACGCCACGACCAGTTAAGGCATTGAGGTAGGCTGGAGCGAGAGCGACAAGAGTCTTGCCTTCACCAGTTTTCATCTCGGCTACATTGCCTTCGTGGAGAGCAATACCACCAATGAGTTGTACATCGAAGGGGCGCATACCTAGAATACGCTTAGCGGCTTCACGCTCGACGGCAAAAGCGTCGGCGAGGATATCATTGAGCTCCTTTTCGGAGCCTTCTTTGAGGCGCTCTTTGAGGATGCGGGTTTGATCACGAAGCTCATCATCGCTCATGGCGGCGTATTTTGGCTCAAGTTTGCCGATCTCGAGAACTTTTTTATACATGCGTTGGAGGGTTTTCTTTTGTGCGTCACCAAAAATTCCCTGTAAAATACGGGTCAGTAAGGTCTTATCTGCTAGCTTATCGGTAGGTTGTTTTTCTTTGATAACCTTAGCTGTTTTATGGTTTTTCTTGGCGGGCTCAGCTTTCTGCAGTTTAGCAGTCGAGCCAGCCTTTTCTGGTGTGCTGGTAGCCATTTATTTTTCTCCACAATGTTATTCTATGATTATACCATATATAAGCCCCTTTTGGGTAAAAAGGGGCTTATACTGCGCGTTAATCTGTAAGGTTAAGATTTTTTGAAAAAGAGGCTTTTAAGACCCTTTTTGCTGAGATGAGGTGTAGCTTCAAGCTTGAAGCGGCGCACCTGTCCCTTGAGTTTGGCTTCAAGGATATCGATACCGGCAAAAACATTGGAACACTCGTCTTTAGACGTGATAACCTTGCCGCCAGGTATCTCCATGGCTGCGGAAATATCGTATTTGTTGCCATGAGCGCGGTCAACTTCGGTAACAACGACTTTCATGATAACGTCTTTTTTGTGGCCGCGGGGTAGATAGCGGTCAAGCTTGCCAAGATGTTTTGTAGCATATTTACGAAAGCCGTCAGAGACTTTGTAATTGTTGCCGCTGATTTCGATTTTTTCTATCAAGGTAACTCCTTTATTAGAGGCCGAGACTGCCAAGTCCGCCCATTAATGGTTTCATTTTGTCAGTGGCGATTTCTTGTGCTTTAGCATAGCCATCGCGCATGCAATCTTCAATCCAATGTTCTAATTCCCTGATGTCGTCCAAGTCGACTTTTTTAGGGTCAATCTTGACGCTTTTGATCTTGAGTTCACCGGTGATTTGGACGGTAACTGCACCATCGCCAGCTTCTACTTCGACAATCTCATTCTTGAGGGCTTTTTGTGCCTTTCGAATTTGATTAAGCATTTTCATTTGATCCATTGTCGCACCCATATTATTACTCCCTTTCTTCTGAATTTAATTCCACCTCTAGTGCTTGATTACTAGTATACATATATATTCTATCAGAATTATCGGATTTTGGCGAGGTTATAATGGTATTTAGCTCGCCAGGGATGTTTTGGTGTCCAAGAGTTGCATATTTTGTGGGTAATTGGTCAGGTGCAGGGATTTGGTTTTCAACAGTGAAAGTGTGGCTCTCTTGTAGGATTTTAAGAAAGTTGTAGGAGATTTCGTCATTAATGACGTAGAGTGTTTCTCCTTGGGTGAGATTTTCTTGTATTAAAGTAACATCGTTGTTAAACTCGTCGGCAACCATTGGTACATAGCGGTAACCATATAAGAAATGCGTAATGCCACCATAGATCATAATTCCCATGAAGGCGCCAATCGGCAACACGCCACTAATGCGCGCGTAAGGGTTGTCTGGAAAGAGGGTGTACCATTTGTCTAGGATATAACGTAAGCCGTGGGCGATAAGAATAGAGAGTGGTAGTAGAATGAGGATGGCGGATTCGGGGTTGAGACCGGCTAAGAATATAGTGAAGACGATTAAACAACTAGCGATAGAGTTGCGTGAGGCAAAGAAACCTTTGGTGGTGGAGAGTAAACCGATGGCGGCAAGCGCAATGGAGGCAAGACCAACGAATGGCGAGAGGAATTGACTTTCGAGGGTGGTATTCCAAGAGAAAAGTGGAAGGAAGGCAACTTTGACATTTTCGATAAAGCCGCCAAAAGTAAGTCCAGGAGCGAGTAAGAGTTCGGGGATAATAGCTGGGTTGACGAAAGCAGCAACAACTAGTGCAGCAAGCCCCATGAGGATAATAAATAATGTCAAGATGAGCGGGACAGTGGGGAGGGTCTTGATGGTGAAGCGTAAATGTGGATGTAAAAGTGCGAACAAGACAATAAAGGCGGCAAGGTAGATAAGGTGCGGAGTAAAAATAGAAGCAAGCAAGGCAAAAGCGAAGACGAAGCAATAGAGCGGTTTAGGCTTGGTGACGCCTTGGATTTTGGAGCCGAGCCAGAGCAAGAGCGTAGGCCAGAAGACTAGCATAATAAGTGGTGTGCCGGAACCAGCTAAAAAGAGGAAGGAGGCTGACAGTATAGCAAGAATTGAAGCTAGCAGGGCTACATTAGTCTTGAACCAGCGATTGAGTAACAGAATAAGTAATAGGCCAAGTATTAATCCGATGACGATGCTGGGGAGCTTAACAGAGTAGACATTTAGGCCGAAAAGCATGATGGATAATTTTTGCAGGGTGCGGTATGGAAGGTTGACGATATCGCCTTTGAGCACTGAGTCTGGCTGAAGATCATAAGAGTGTGCAGCTGAGGCCATTTCTGATTCGGAGAGTCCATTGGGGGCAAGTAGTGGCAACCCAAAAAGTAAAGCGATATAAGCTAATGCTAACAAAATAAAACCAACATGGAATCGATAGCGGTACAAGAATAGACTTGTGGGTGTGCGTTTCTTCACATTATCATTATAGCATAAGTTGTGAATGTGAGAAAACTTTGGGTGTTTCCGGAGAACCTAAGCTCTGAGCTTAGGTTTTGGGGTTTGTCACCCCTGTAAGGAAGCCAAAAAGCTAAGCTCGGGGGTTAGGTTTTGGGGTTTTCGTGGTTTTGTGTAAGGTTGGTAAAAAATAAAGCTTGTACTAATAAAATGCAGTGTGATATAATGAGGGTGCATACTAAGATGAACAAAATGTTTTTTCTATTGTACGAGAAAATGGCGTCATGAACGTCTAATGTGCAATAGAACGTCTTCGGAAGTTTGTTTGTCTTAGGTATGCCCGTTCGTGGCGCCTTTTTTGGTATTAAAAAGCGCATCAAGGATAGGATAAATCCTCCAATATATCAAATGGTGTAGATACTACACTAAAAGGATGTATTGTTGTGCGCTATTTTTGTTACCGCTAAATAAGCGCCCCACGAGCAAAAAGTTATAACTACTATAAACCAAAAGGAGGGCCATAATATGCGTCACAGGTCTAAATGGAGGAAGAGGAGTGATGATAGTACTATTGGTATCAATAATACATCATCATTAGTTAATACTACTTCTTCTACTCACCCATCAACAACTTTTACCATACATAATAACAATAACAATGTACTTAGTAACCTCATTACTAATACATCTAGACTGCTTCATAGTAAAAGTACTTATTTCTACAAATGGTGGGGAGAGAAGAATTCTATACTATCTTCCAAGTGGGGTGCTAGCAATAGAATAGCTTATTCCTGCTTAGTACCT
>CAMNUC010000003.1 GCA_946560015.1 uncultured Candidatus Saccharibacteria bacterium
GACTGGGCAAGTACAAGGCATTTGTCCTAATGGCTGGCATCTGCCGACTAGTAATTCTACTGCAAAAGGATCATTTGGTGGACTAACTACAGCTTATGGGGCAGCCAATAACTCTGCTGGCTCTACCATTATGCGTGGTAGCCCGATGTACTTCCAGTATAGCGGGCGCGCGTACTCCAGTGGTATCGGCAATGTCGGCAGCGGCGGTTACTATTGGTCGTCTACGCCGAGCAGCTCTACCAACACATGCTACTTGTACCTCGGCAGCGGTAGCGCCAATCCGTCCAGCCTCAACGCTCGCTTCGGTGGTTTCTCTGTGCGGTGTTTGGTAGAGAGTAATTAGCATGTCCTGTCGGCTTACTGGTATGTTTGCTAAACGCGTGAGTATGTTTTGCAAACATGCTGGCAAGTTTTATAAATATACTAGTGCGTTTTAGGAACATGCTGGCAAGATTCATAAATATACCGATAACCACGTAAACATGAGGGCGAATTTTTCAATAGCAAGCGTATGTGATATAATTAGGGAGTATCCGCTGTGCACCCGTAGCTCAGCTGGATAGAGCACCAGCTTCCGGAGCTGGGTGTCGCACGTTCGAATCGTGTCGGGTGTACCAGTTATCGAACTTAAAACTGCGCCCCTTGAAAGGCGCAGTTTTTGTGGCTGGCTATTAAGCCGAGGCTGTAATTCTTACTTTCTTCCTTCAACCATCAAGACGAACTTTGTCGTGCCTTCAGCACCGTCCATGAGCCCAGCGTAGTTATCATATTCGTCCGCGAGCTTCATAAGTTGTTTTACCTTTCCAGAAGTCACTCGCACCTTTCCGTTCACGAAATTATTCAATGGCTGGATTCCTTCTTGGTCAAACCGAACCATGCCAGCACTTAGCTCCTCCACACCTCTTGCTAGCCGATTTACGCCTGCAAGCATCGTGTTTAACCCGCTCACCAGCGCGTCGCCTAGACCGGCACTGACTACCTGCATCATTTGTGCCACAACACCCTCAGCCGTAGCCGCTGCGGTCTGTCGTGCTGTAGTTAGGGCCAGTTGATATGAACTTTGGAACAACTGCTCCTCGATCCCAGCAAGCAGTTGTGATTCAACTTCCACAACCGCCTCAGCCGGGCAGCTCGCCCCGCCAATCTTAGCACTACACAATTTCTCCGCCTCCAGTCGTATCGCGTCTTTTAGGATTTGATTCGCCGCTAATTGCTGTTTAATCCCAGCACGGATTGTAGCACTTTGTGCCTGAACTTTCGCCGCAGCCGCCGCTTGAACCTTTTGTGTAATCTCAGCCATTTCTACGTCATCGAGCGTTAAACCGCTCTGTCCCGCCAGCTTCTGACTCATAGTCGTGATTACGCTTTGTAGCTGCTTCATCCCGTCATTGAGACTCTTTGCTCCTGCCACTAGTTGACCACTGCTCTCGGCGAGCTGATTGGATTTTGCTGACAAGTTGTCCAGCTCGGAGAACACTTTCAAATCATCGCTATCTAATAATTTTGGTGTCACGATGGAGTAGATATCGCCTAGCTCAAATTTCGTCGTCTCATAGCTTAGAACCACTTCGTCTGTGTTTTTAAGTTCTGCAAGCCCCAGACTTTCATAGAGTCCTGGCGCTGCTACCGCCGTAATTGCCACGTTCCGACCATTACTAATCGCCTTCCCGTTCGTGACTGTTACGTTGGAAGCTTTACTTTCGTCGAGCGTCGTAGCTACCATTGCTACAAACGGCGTCCAAATATTTCCGACCTTTGATAAATTTGTATATTTCAGACGAATCTCCACTTTTCCAGCCTTTCCCAACATCTCTTCTGGCGTCTTCTCTTCGTCGTCCAGGGAATAACTCACACTAAGCTTCACCGGTAGTTCTTTCGCCGCATCGCCACGGTAATAAATATCTTTACCGTTCGCATCCCATTTTACATTTTCGCCCTCCACGACGAACCCTTCAAAACCATTCAAGTTTTCGATATTTGTCAGGATGCTTCGATCGAACAGCTCGTTGTCCTTCAAATCATTTATCAAATGTTCTGTCACTGAAATTGTTTTAACTACACCGTTTTCCTGCAACTTTACATATACCGTTTCGTCCTGTGACAACGCAAAACTTGGCAACGGCGTTAGCGCTAATACCCCAGCGGTCGCCAGAGACATCGAGCTCTTAATAATCTTTTTCATAAAAACTCCTCTATTTTATTAACTTATACACTTGCTAACTTTTGTTTCGGCTTCTTCAAGCCCTACCGAGAATCCGACCGATAGCCTGATCCGCCCTTCGGCTTCAAGCCTAAAGTTGTCTTCATAATTAACTTATCGCATGCAACGAGCAGTGCCGGAATTACTAGAACGACGACCACCATGCTAATAATCGCCCCGCGCGCAATCAAAGTACATAATGTCCCGATCATATCAATCTGCGAGAACAGTCCAACGCCAATCGTCGCCGCGAAGAAACACATCCCGCTCACGAAAATCGATTGAATTGACGCATCCAGCGCTAGCTGTGCCGCCTTGGCCTTTTCGACACCAGTTTTTCGCTCCTCCATATATTTTGTCGTCAGCAAAATCGCGTAGTCAATCGTCGCTCCGAGTTGAATCGTTCCAATTACGATTGAGGCGATGAACGGAATTTCCGTCCCTGTCAAGAACGATATTCCCATGTTTAGGAAAATCGCAAACTCAATCGCCGCCATAAGTAGTACTGGCAGGGAAACTGACCTTAATACGACCGCCATAATCACGAAAATCACTGCAATCGACGTAATATTTACGCTTGCAAAATCGCGATCCGCAATCTCCACCAAGTCTTTCATAAGTGGCCCCTCACCTGCCACAATTGCACCTTCATCGTATTTATCCACGATTTCATTCATCCGTGCAATTTGTTGGTTTAACTCGTCCGTCGCAATTCCATAATCCGACAGAACTAGCATCGCTGAATAATTTTCCGTTTCCAACATCGAGCGCATCTCTGTATTCAGCACCTCTACCGGCAGCCCATAGTTCGACAAAGTTATTGCATCTAGCACTGCATTAGCACCCGGTAATTTCGCAATCTCGCTCGAAATCGCATTTTGATTGGCGGCGCTCGTTGATTTTTGCGTCAAAACCATCATCTGTGATTCCATGCCGAAGTCTTCCCGTAGTGCTGTCGTCGCTTGAGTGTAACCGTAGTCCTCAGGAATTGACGAATCCAGCTTATAGTACACTTCTACTTTGTTATAGATAATGTAGGCCGGCACAATCAACACAAGGAACCCAGCTAAAATCGCTTTCCGATATTTCAGGACAAAATTCTTCACTGCTGTAAATTTTGGCAGCAAGGCTTTATGCCTCGTCTTCTCCACCCATTTGTCGCACACTAGCAAAAGTGCCGGGAACAACGTAATCGCGCAAATCAGCCCTAGCAGCACACCCTTTGCCATCACGATTCCAATATCCATGCCTAGCGTCAGGCTCATCGTACAGAGTGCCAGAAACCCCGCAAAAGTCGTCAAAGAACTACCCAGAACCGACGCCGCTGTTTCCTGAATTGCTTGCGACATCGCCTTCAGCCGGTCTTTTTCGGACTTCTTTGCTGCCTCATATTTGTGATACAGGAAAATCGAAAAGTCCATCGTCACGCCCAGCTGTAATACTGCGCTGATCGCTTGCGTGATATAGGAAATCTCACCCATGAAAACATTTGTGCCCATATTGAAGGCTAACGCAATACCGATGCTGCCTAGCAGCAAGAACGGCACCAAAAACGAGTCCAAAAACAGCAACAAAACCACTAACGACAGCGCCACCGCGATCGTCACATAAAGCAAAGTCTCATTATTAAACAAATTTTTCGTATCTAGCACCATCGCACTCATCCCGCCAAGCAGGCATTTTTCACCTGCGATATTGCGTATTTCTTCCACAGCCGCAAGCGTTCGCTCATCGCTCGTTCCGTCCGCAAAAGTGATAATCATCAGCTGTGTGCCGTCGTGCGTCACTTTTTCTCGTACCGCACTTGGCAAAAAGTCCATCGGAATCGTTGTACCGGTCAGGTCTGCAATGCTTAGCACTTGCTTCGCGCTTTCGACTTCACGAATCTCCGCTTCAAGCTGTAGCAACTCTTTCTGTGGCATATCCTCCACTACCGCCACCGAAAACGCTCCCATCCCGAACTCTTCAGTCAAAATCTCCTGTCCCTCCAGGGTTTCAATGTCGGACGGTAAATACACGAGTAAATCGTAGTTTACCCTCGTCGCTAGATAACCTAGCGCCGCCGGAATTAATAATATTGCCGACAATATCACGATCGCCCAGCGGTGACGACAGATAAAATCGCTGATTTTTTTCATGTTCCTCCAATAAAAGTTTATTATTTTCGCACGATTTTCCGGCACATTTCTTTACGCGTTCGCCCGTGCGTCTTGCAGAAAAATGACCAAAAGTCAGTTTTCCTATAAAATTTTACACCTGTAGAAACTTGTTGTCAAGACTAAAAATGACCAAAAGTCAGTTTTTCTACCACAAAAACCTTTCTTTTTTGAAAGATTTACCGTATAATGTATACATGCCATTATTCCAACGCGCTGAAAAGCGGCTTGCTAACAAAATCCACAAAAACGACCAGATCATCGAGGCGGCCTATGAGCTTTTTCTTGAGCAGGGTTTTGACTCTGTTTCAATTCAAGAAATCGCCGAACGCGCTGGCGTCGCGAAGGGAACTTTCTATCTTTACTTCCATGACAAGGACGAGCTAAAAGAAGCTGTTATCACTCAGAAATCCAACGAGCTTTTCCGTCGCGCCCTCGCCGCTCTTCACCAGACTAGCATCACTGATTTTGAGTCTCAAATCATCTTTGTCATTGATTACGTCATTGATGTTTTGGAACATAATCAAGACGCCCTCAAACTCATTGCTAAGAACCTCTCTCTCGGCGTCTTTAGCCGCCAGGTCAACGAGTTTTTTACCGATCGGAAAGCAGACATTATCAAAAATCTTGTCGAGGCCGCCGAACGCAGTCATATTCGCCTCAAAAATCCCGAAATTCTGCTCTATATGATTATTGAGTTATCCAGCTCGACTTGTTTCTCATGTATTCTTGATTCCGAACCGCTCCCGATTACTGTTTTTAAGCCATATCTCTTCGACACTATTCGCCAGCTCATCCGCTCGCAAGAAATCCGTCCCCAACTCTCAAGACGCCCCAAATGACCGACAGTGCAGCCGCAGAAGCAATTTATGAATCGCCCTTCGGTCCAATTTTCCTGCGTGCCGACTATGACGCCCTCCTCAAGCTGTACTTCGTTGATGATGCCGCTATCGTCAACATTGGTGCCTCGCCGAAATCCTCCGTCCTTACACAAACCTTTCATTGGTTAGATCAATATTTCTCCGGTCAGCAACCTAGCTTTTGCCCGCCAATTCGTCTCAGCCTTACACCTTTTAACACGCGCGTACTCGAAATCGCTAGCCAAGTTAAATTTGGTGAAACCATAACCTACGGCATGATTGCTGAGGTTATCGCGGCCGAGCGCGGGCTTGCAAAGATGTCTGTTCGTGCGGTTGGCAGCGCTATGCATAGAAACCCAATTTGCCTCATCGTCCCGTGTCACCGCGTCGTTGGTGCCAACCACCATCTCGGTGGGTATAACGGCAATCCTGCTCGCAAGCGCCAACTCCTTGCTCATGAAGGTGTCGACATTTCAAATCTTATCTAGTATCCCGTGCGACCATTTTTCGTGTTATAATATTCTTATGCACCCGTAGCTCAGCTGGATAGAGCACCAGCTTCCGGAGCTGGGCGTCGCACGTTCGAATCGTGTCGGGTGTACCACGTTGAAATTAAGGTGCGTTTGAGGTCTTCTGACCCCTGTAAATCGCAGGTTCGAGCCGTTTCTTTAACTTCTTTGGTTTTAGAGACGGCTTTTTGGATTGGAATTAAGTACTTACTAGGGGTAAATATCAAGGTTCGAGCCCTCAATTCTAATTTTCCACCTAGTGTTTTGATGACGTATTGTTTTCGCTCCAGATCATCACTATCGAAATCCTCTTTGGCGTATTTGGCGAACATAAACACATCATTTGCTACCTGTCGCCAATCCCTAGATGCCGCCTCCGCCTTTGCTATGGCTTTTTCACAAGCCCTGATTTGATTCTCTAGGCTTTCTGATTCGCCTAGGAAATAGGAATCATCCGTAATGATATTCTTATAGCGTAATTGTCGAAGATTGGTAAGCTCACTAACCCTCTGATCCCGTTGCTTTCTTAACTCATTCATTTTCTTGTCTTGGTCGGCAATACGAGCTTCATCCTCCTCTGCTAAAGCCTCAACCGCTAGCTTGAAGAAGTCTGGATCAATAGTATATTTCGCCAGTTCAGCTTTAATCTGTACAACTAGTTCTTCTTCGGGGATGCAAATGCCTTTCTGAGGACATTTAATTCCAGTTTTCTTAACCCCCTGACCACTACAATGATAGTGGAGAAATTCTTGCGTAGTACCATTTTTGTAATGCTTTATGTGAGGATCTCCAATAATGGAATATCCACAAATAGCACATTTAACCAGTCCACCAAATAGGCGTTTAGGTTTTTCTTCAGTTTTGTCTTTCAGTTTTATATTGCGTCGAGATTGGCCTAAGATAGCCAAGACTCGCCCTCGCTCTTCTTCAGAAATTAGTGCAGGGTGGTTTCCATTATATTCCTTGTGGCCATAAGTAAATTTCCCTACATAAAATACATTACTCAATGCGTGTAGCATCCCAGTATATGATAGCGGTTTGCCCCCAGTTTTACGGCGTTGATGCGTACGTAGTCCAAGCTCTTTATCTGCATATTCTACTAGTTCAGGAACCGTCACTACTCCAGTTAAGAATTTGTCAAATACTTGACGCATCTTATCCCAAGTTTCTGGATCTGGAACGATAGTTTTCTCATAGCGATCATTGATATATCCGATTGGTGGTACGCAAGGCATCCACCCTTTATCCGCCTTAGAATACATTCCACGGCGGACATTCTTCATTAAGTCCTTACGGAATCTGGCATCCATACTAGACTCAACATCAAACATAATGTCATCATCTTCGGTATAATCGCGAGCATCAGTGACTATGCAACGCAGTTTGCCGTCATTCATCATTTGATGAATATAGCCACTATCTTGTGGATTACGACTAATACGATCAAGTTTCCAGGCTAGAATGCCATTAGCCTTGCCCGTCTCAATTAGTTCAACCATTTCATTAAAGCCATCACGAATGCCAGGTTTTCCACCAGATTTCTCATCAGTACGAACAGCAACTACGTTATAGTCGTTCTGCTTGGCTTTAGCCTTCATAATGCGAACTTGATCCTCGATAGACTGGATTTGCTTATTCGCATCCTCGGTACTTTTGCGAGCATAAAGTACATAATTAAGACCTTTCTTATCAATCTTACTCATCTAATCTCCCTTATCGTTTGGTTGCGGGTGGAAAGTTTTTCTTATATTTATTATACCACTTTCCACCCTGTTTGTTAATAGTTTTGAAGCACTTTTACCTCTGTAAAATTGCCTTTTCTAGCTTTTCAGAAGATTCTGAATTTTGTTGAAAATTTCTTTAGAAATCATTGGTTTATGCTTGCCTTGATAAGTTTTGCCGCGGAACTGAAACTTACCAACATAGAACGGATTACGGAGGATACTAGATGCCTGAGATTTTGTTAGCGGATGACGTTCGCAGTGCTGAATTGCAAATAAGTGTTCATTCAAGAATAGGGTGATCCAGCCGAGCGTATATTCTCCAGTAGCATATTTTTCTAGCGCTTCCTTGAGAGTGTTCCACGATTTTGGATCTGGTACAATTTGTTTCGTATGAGTATTATTCAGGTAACCGATCGGTGGTTTTCCTGGATATTCTCCACGCTGAGCTTTCAGCTCAAAGCTTCGAGTAACCAGCATTGACTGGACTTGTTGCTGCGCTAGCTTTACCTGCTTATTCATTTTCTTCTCCTTCCTGAGAGTTATTGATATTGAACTGTCCGATGAGCGGCGTAATAATCATCTTGCGTTTGTCGTTAGGATCCTTTTCATAACTGATTAAATTGGCCTGCTCGAGAACTGGCAGATACTGCTTGCGTACCTGATCTCGATTCAGCATTTCTCCTGTCTTGCCATAGCAATATGCGGCAAGATCATCTATCGTGATACCTATGGTAGCTTTTACGCTGCTCCTCTTGGCAATATATGCAGGAACAATCATATTGTCGTAAAAATCTAGCATTTGAGGTGGAACACCGTATTGCTGGCTGCGGCCCAGAAAGTTCCAAATCCCTAATGCAGCATCGACATCAGCCTTTGTCGCGACTAAATCTTGATCACGCATTTCTCGTTTTGGAGCATTCAATAAGGCACAAACTTTTACTAAGGAATTAAAGTGTTGACTGTCACGCTGATGACGAGGCAATAGATTACCTTTTAAAGTGGCTTTGAAAGTTTTTCCAACTTCTAGTTCCTTAGGGACTATGATATAGCGGATATTTAGCTCGCGAATAAAACGGATACGTTGAATTAGTAATTTGCGATCAGAATTTGACGTGAGCATATCTTGGAATTCTCCATTATCATTGGCACGTTGCTGAAATAAGTCAATTCCTGCGCTAATCTTTTCCTGAGTAATTTCTGGACTTAACAGAATTGCACGTGTTTGCTCCTGTTCATCCATCTGCATATTTGCTGAACAAAAGATTGTAGCTGGATAGCCGAGAATATATCCGTTTACAGCAGCATTCTTGCCACTATTGTTGCGGTTTGTGAGCTTGAATGCGGTTTTCTTATCATCGTGTGATAAGAGCGGACGAATCATTGCTTGCAATTTAGTATCGACCTGATCCATAAAGATTAGAATTTTACGTGACAGGTCTAGCACCATTTCGCCAGAGTCATCTTGCGTCATTGCTTGATCGTCGTAGTAGAATGCGGTAGGCGACACTCGCATATATTTGCGAACGTCCATTTTTGGAAACAGACTAGCAATTTCCGTAACAATATAGGTTTTACCGCTCGACGAACGCGCGTTGAGGAAAATATTAAGCTGGTTTTCCTCCGTATACGCCGAAAGCATCGCTAAGAACACAATTACCTTGTTAATATTATCGAATTTAATCGTCAAACTTAGTATATTTTGCAAATCGACTGACGACATTTCCTTGAAGCTCTCGACTTCGACCGGTTCATCACCAGCAATCAACTCAGCTTTGGCTAGGAGTTGATCTGCTGTGTATCCAGCCTTATTTGCATCGGTTAAGTCAGCTTTGCCACCAAGCTCCTCGGGGATTGGAACGGCATAGACACTTACATTTTGCAGCAGTTTTACAATCTTACCTGCCAACATTTTTGTCGAGCTTTTGCCTTTCTCGTCATTATCTAGGCAAATATAAATTTTGCTTCGTCCATCGAGATAATCCTTAATCCATTCATCCTTAAAAGTGCCTTCACCTGCCGTACTGGTGATTACTGGCATTCCGAATTTCATCTGTTCAGCGATGATCCGATCATACTCTCCGCCGCAAATAAGCACCGAGCCAGAATTCGAACGTTGTAACTCGGTTGCACCAAATACGACCGAACCAGCCCCTTCGGGATAAGTCATATATTTGGCCCCATTCGCATCGTTTGGTAAACGACGAAGCTTGATAAGTTTGCATTCTTTATTCTCGATAATAGGGATTGTTAGCCACTTTTTGCCGTAAAATTCACCGCAACCCAGTAGCTTGTAGTTTATATTCAATAGTGAAATTCCCCTCTCTTGAAGTAAATAATTCAGTAGCTCCTTGTTTTCTGGTTTCATCAACTCTTGGTGGCAACGTGTAGCCAGTGTCATTAGCTTTTTAGGCATCGCTTGAGACTTCTTGGAGATCGTTCTGGCTTGAGTAGCCGAATCCCCGAGCAGCCGCTTCAACTGTGCAAAATTACCTTTCTGGTTGCATTTAAAACAATGCCATAAGCCAGTTTCGGCATTGATGCTACAATGATACTTTTCCGATTCGGTATCATCGCCGTCGCATCCGTTTAGGCACGCGAACATTAGCTCATTGCCACGTTCTTTATATTCAATATTTTTGTTTTCAAGGTAAGCTTTTACTTCCCCTGGGTTTGGATCATAATCTCCCATATTAACTCCTTTTAATTGATAAATCTTCTGCGTCTTTTGGTGCTATAATCTCTACAAGGCGAGCTAGTTTACTTAATTCAGCCTCGGCAACTTGGAGATTTATATCTTCACCAAAAGTGCTTTTATATTGGTTTTGGAATGCTACCAATAATTTTTTCGAATATTTCATCGATCTTTTTCCTGTTAAGGAAAGGTCGCTCGACGGAATGGCTATTCTCGAACGACCTTTGCTGCCATTCCGCCCTAATTAAAACAAAAAAGCCGTTTTAGACGGCTATAGATACGCAACAGGGGTAAATTTTATAGTTTTGTGGAAGTTTACGATTTTTGCTTTTTCTTCTTCAGAGGTGAGAGATAGTTTGGATTAATGAAAATTTGTTTTTGTTTTTGCTGAAAAACCTCCACATCCCCTAATTGAAGAGCTTTAGAAATGTCGGAGTTTAGCTTATTTTTTGCAGCATTTACAGTTTTAACGAATTTTTCTGAGACCCCAGGTTCAGTCCATTGTTTTGTGCTATCGCCCATCGTGTCATATATATCTTCAAGCTCGATTTTCTTACGCAGGTTACTATTAGACCTCTTGAAAAAGGTCTTTACGATATTAGCCCTGCAATGCTCCATAGATCCTAAGTCTAACGTAATACCATTTAGCTCCAATATTCCATTTGTACCAACGACTGAGAATTTTGCATTGTCGAGATAGAATGGCGAAAATATGCCTTGTTTTGGTAATTCTTGTTGCTCTGGGCCATCTTCTAGAAAAACCGGACATTCTGGTTCAAAAATAAATTCTAATGGCCGCCGATTAGTCATCTTATCGGTTTTGAATACCTTTCCCCCTCGCTTCATAGATATTAGATAAATCATCTCGCTAGCTACCGAACAAAGAAAAGGTCCAGTTTGCCATTCAATATCCCTCAATTCCTGCTCGTTAATATCTGCGATAGATCCGTCATCGGCCCGTGTGATTAGACATTGTTCGCATTTTGCCTCGATAACTATTGGCTGAGATTTTGAGTTATACTGCGCTATAACCACTTTCGTATCTCCAAAGATTGTTTCGTATTCTACGTCTATGTAGCTATTACGTAGGTCGGCATAACATATCCCCCATTCATTAGTATCTTTGCTAATTTTTTCTAAGTCTAGGCCTCTATTTGTTCTCTGCTCACTTGACACTTTTACTGTTAGCAATACCGTCTCTAAAACTGATCGCAACACATCTGTATTAAGATTACTTTTCGTACATTCGATAGAATCAGGAGTTCTTCTTCCTAATCTTTTACACAGTGCATTAATGATGTTATTAATTATAGTATCAGTTTTAAAATGGATTGGACATTCTGGAATTCCAGAGTACTCTTGTTCTATCTCTGCCTCTGCAAGAGTTGAATGTGTATCGGTTTGTGGAATTGCAACAAAAAGAACTTTGCTAATTTGTGACATATCTATAGGCCAGAGTGCTGGGCCATTACCATTCTTCCATTTTGCCATTCCAGAAGTATTCCTTTCTGTTATTATAACAGATTATTTCAGTATTGCAATATAGGTAGTTAAGTGATATAATGGCATTGTTCAAACTTTTCAAAAATTTAATTTTAGCCAGGGGATGGGGTCAAAAACTCCATTTCAAACTAAAAGTACAGCCACGTACTAGTACTTGGGTTTGAAGCCTTGGCTACGAAAAGTTTGAACAGCCTGTACGTGGCTGTATTTTTATTATAGCCTCGACAGTACTGTTCAAACTAAACGAGGCTTCAAAATGAGTAAATTCGACTATAATGTCGGTGAGTACATCATTATATATGCTTATGCTCTACCGAATGTAACAACCCATATTGGGCACCTGAAGATTGGTAAAGCGAGTATAAAATTTTCGGAGTACGCCAATGCTGAGGATAAAGATGGCGCAGTTGAGATGGCGGTGCGTACACGTATTAAGGAGCAGCTTGGTACGGCAGATTTGAATTATGATTTAGTATTCTATAATCTCGCTATCGATCAAGATGGTAAGTCATTTATGGACCACGAGCTCCATAGTATTTTACAACGCTCTGGTTTTCCAAAAGTTCAACATACCGAGGAAAAGACCAACGGCGAGTGGTTTGCCGTTAATCTAGAAACAGTCAAGAATGCCTTTGAAGCTGCTAAGCACAATCGGAAATCGCTCAATCCAAATGAAATTATTACCGAATCCAACGAGATTAATTTTCGCAAAGGGTCACAAACTAAGGCCATCGAAAAGACCATAGTCGCCATTGAAAAGGGCAAAAAGCACTTTCTCTGGGATGCCAAGATGCGCTTTGGCAAAACTTTAACTTCCCTAGAAATCGCTCGGCGTATGGGCTACGGTAAAGTTTTGATTATTACTCACCGCCCAGAAGTAAATAATGACTGGTTTAACGATTTCAATACTCTGTTTGCTGGAACTTCTTATCGCTTTGGATCACGCAATAAAGGTGAAGACATTGCCGATCTACAGAAACGCTGTATTCGGAGGCCAGATGGGACTTGCGAAAATCCATTCGTATATTTTGCTTCCATTCAGTATCTTCGTCACCAAGTTAAATCACCAGAAAAACTTGCCATTCTTCGCGAAGACTGGGATATGCTAATTATCGATGAGGCAGACGAAGGTGTAAAAACTGCATTAGCCGACGAGACCATTAGCCAGATTAAACGAAACTTTACTTTGATGCTTTCTGGTACACCTTTCAACCTTCTTGAAGATTATAATGATGATGAAATCTTTTCTTGGGACTATACAAAAGAGCAAGAGCTTAAGCGTGATTGGGATGAGAAGTATCCAGGCGAGCCGAATCCATATTATAAGTTACCTCGACTTTCTATTTATACATATAAGCTGGACAAATATCTTGAGACAAGTGAGTTTGAAAACTTATATGACAAAGCTTTTAACTTCAAGGAATTCTTTCGCGCCGACCAAGATGGTAATTTCATCCACGAAAAGTATGTACACAAGTTCTTGGATTTAATTACGACTCCATCAGAAAGTAATTTCCCATATTCATCAGTTGAATTCCGAAATAATTTGCGACATACGCTCTGGATCGTACCTGGAGTTAAAGAAGCACGGGCATTAGAAAAACTGTTACGAGAACATCCAATATTTGGAATGAAGGATAACGCTGGCAAATATTATTTCAATATTGCAAATGTTGCTGGCGATGGCAACGAAGAAGTTGCGGAAAAAGAATCTCGTAAGCTAGTAAGAAAAGCTATTACAGAAGATCCGTTGAGCTCATATTCCATTACAATATCCTGCGGTAAAATGACACGTGGCGTTTCCGTTCCTGAATGGTCAGCCGTATTTATGCTAAGTAATACAAGCTCCGCCAGTACATATTTACAGACAATCTTCCGCGCACAAACTCCCTGGGAATATGAGGGCATTTTAAAAACTGAATGCTTTGTTTTCGACTTTGCACCTGATCGTACGCTAAATGTAGTAGCAGAAACGATGAAAATCAAGAAAAAGTCTCCTACCAAAGAAGAAGTTAAAGAAGCTACTGGTAAATTCCTCAACTTTTGCCCTGTTATTTCTGCAACCGATGGCAAGATGGAGGAATTCTCGACACAAAGACTACTTCACGCTATCAAACGAGTGGCAATTCAAAAAGTTACACGGAATGGTTTTGACGACAATCGGCTTTATAACTTGGAGAACTTGTCACGTTGTACTGACGAAGAATTAGCAGATTTTGCCGAGCTAAACAAGATTGTCGGACAGAGTAGTAGCGGAGTAAAAGACGAGAATAAGATAAAAATGGCCGATAATGGCTTCACTGATGAGGAATACGAACAAGCGGAGCAAGCCGAGAAGAAAAAGAAGGAAAAGCGAGAGTTGACTCCCGAAGAGCAAGAGCTACTACGTCGCAAGCGAGAAATTGCCGAGCAGCGCAGAACCCGTATTAGTATTTTGCGCGGAGTTTCAATTCGTATGCCTATGCTCATCTACGGATGTAAAGTTGATCAAAACGGACACGAGATTAAAGCGGATGAAGAAATCACGCTAGAGCAATTTATTAATAATGTTGATGACGCTTCGTGGCAAGAATTTATGCCAGAAGGCGTTACGAAAGAAATGCTTAGAACTAAGTTTGCCAAGTACTACGACGAAGAAGTATTCGTTGGCGCTGGCATTGATATTCGTTTGCGAGCTCTAGCCGCAGATTATCTTGCTCCGAGTGAGCGCGTAATGGAAATTGGAGAAATCTTTAAGAGTTTCAAGAATCCAGATAAGGAAACTGTCCTTACTCCTTGGAAAGTAGTTAATACACATATTAGCTCTACGCTTGGTGGTGCGGATTTTAATCATATTATTGAGCTTGATGAAGAAGTCGACAAGAAGGGTGAAAAGTTAGGTCTACCAAACTGGGATGACCAGGGCGAGATTACTAATATTTGGAGTAACGAAAACGCTAGAGTATTAGAAATTAACAGTAAGTCTGGCCTCTATCCATTACTTTGTGCTTATAACTTCTACGATCAAGCCTTAGCAAGGACTATACACAGTAAACATACCGAGGAAGAAGATGTTTTTCGACAACTTTGGGATGAAATTCTCGACAAGAATATCTATGTTTTAACGAAAAGTCCAATGGCAAAAACCATTACAGAACGAACTTTAGCTGGATATACAGGCGCGAAAACAAATATTGTTTACATTCCTGAATTAGTCGAAAAACTTAAAGATGAATCATTTAATCTTGGCGAGGAGCTGGCCAAAGAATTTAACCTAGGAGATGAGACAATGCTAAAATTTGATGCCGTAGTGGGTAACCCACCATATCATTATGAAGCTGGGAGAAGGAAGATTCCAATTTACCAAGATTTTGTTAAAAACGGGTCAAACCCACAACTTACAGACTATGCGAGTTTTATCACTCCAGATGGCTTCATTAAAGGCGGCCAGCAGCTTGAGCCTTTTCGTGACTATCTAGTTAAGAATAAACATTTAAGAAAAATAATATTTTACAAGACGCCAATTTTTCCAAATGTGGCAGTTGAGGCTGCTATCACTCTATTTGATAATGTAAAAGAATACGATAAACCAGCGAAGACTATCTACAAGAAAGATGGTAGAGTCGAGGCTGGTGACTTAGATTGGTCTTACCGTGATGTCGTCGTAGATAATAGAAAATATGATATTTTACGTCTCTATGAGAGCTTATTTAACGGGTTGGATACGAGTCAAGCTATGACAGGTATAATTACAAGCTGGGCACCGTTTGGCTTGAATACCAAATGCTTTAAGAATAATACTGAGAAATTTATGGCTGAGAGGGACGATATTCATAATATTCGAATCCTCGTCGGTGAAGGAGAAGATTTCTACTGGATTGACCCAAAAGATGATTTTTCCTATGAAAGCAGTGATGGACGCATAGAATTTGTAAAATTAAACAATGTTGAAAAGTGGAAGATGGTTTTTCCTAAGGCTGGCACAGTAGATAGGAAACCGTTAGCTACCAGGATCCTTAAGCCTGGAGAAATTTTTACCGATAAGTATCTCTGTATTTTTACAGATTCTGAACAAGAAGCTCTAAATGCGGAAAAATACTTTAATTCAAAGTTTTATAGAGCAGGCTTAGATTCAAAAGCCACTTCCTGGAATCTATATCGTCAATGGCACGGCAATGTTCCAGTCCAAGATTTTACTAATAATTCCGATATTGATTGGTCAAAGTCTAACACGGAAATTGATCGGCAGTTATATGAAAAATACGGTTTTACAGATGAAGATATTAAATTAATCGAGTCAAGGATTGAAGGTTAGCGTATGTCTAATGCGGATGTTGACATTCTTGAGAATACTATCCGCCAGCATAGTGACCTACTTGAGATACTTCTTTTAGATAGGACTAAATCCACTAGGCAGAAAGCACACAACATTTTATGGGCTACAGATTCGTATGCACATCGCAAGGCGACTAGCGAAATCAAAATTGCTGACATTACTGGAGAATATACCCTGCTTATTCAGCCGAGAATATCTAAGTCAAAGGAAGAACAAATACTAAGAACCCACGATAAGGCCGAGGTATTTACCCCAAAAGAAACCGTGCAGCAAATGAATCAAGATATAGATTGGGGGCTTGGTCATTGGCCAGTAGATCAGAGTAACTGGCAAAATTACGTAAACGAAAAACGCCTTGAAATAACCTGTGGGGAGGCACCATTCATCGTAGGTCGTTATAATGCGTCAAGTGGTAAGAAAGTCTTAAAACTAGAGAACAGAGTAGGTTTTCTAGACCGTAAGCTGCAAGTAGTATCTGAATTTTGTAATAGCATAGATGATTGGCTTAAGTGGACCAAGGTAGCTTTTAGGTCATCGTACGGATACGAATGGCAAGGCGATAGTCTATTGATAGCTCGTGAAAATTTACTCTATACTTTCATAGATTATTACAATGCTAAATTCCCAGATCGTTTTATTGATATGGAGAGCAAATTGAAAAATACCGATTTGGAGTTACTAAAGGAAGTGGCTACTATTATATCTTGGAATATTTTTCAGATGGATGGCCTAAAATATGTAATCCCGATGAGCTGTAAACATACAGAAGAAATAGTAAATGAGGCACCAGGACTTCTCAAAATGCTTGGAGAAAAAGATGTTGTCAGGAAACGCATTTGTGAAGGTTGCGCAAAATCTGATCCGAAATTACATAATGGCAAAAAAGTGAAAGTAATGGATTGGGAAGCCAATAAGCCTATATATTTTTACAAGCTTATGGAGTAATAGTTTAACCACAATAAATAAAACATTAGTAAAGGAGATAAATATGTTTCTAAACAACAACCAAGCACAGAATAAGAAAAAGGCTCAACAAGAAGCACGCCGTAAACAATGGATGAGAGCTGAGATGGAAGATGTCTTTGGTGATATGATGGACGAAATGGGGATGTAGGCCTAGGGCTGCTGATTCTCAGCAACCTTTGCTCTCCAAATATCTAAATCGCACCGATGCAATACGCATCTCCCGTATAGTTCCTTTTCTACCCACTCCACTTTGTTGGTGGTTGAATTGTAATATGGTTTGGTTGGCATAAGTTCACCAAATAGATTAATGAGCGGCTCAGTGCGGGTAGGCAGAGTGCTTTGTTCGTCGTTAATTCTTTGTCTACTTGTCGTAGTGACAGGTACGCTGCTTAGAGCCGTTAAAGCTTGGTTCTGTGGCTTTTGGCCGTCGGGACGAGTATGAATGAGGCTCGAGCGATTCAGAGACTTCCTGGAGCAAATTTGAGCCTTTCTGGCGTATCTACGATATCCGCTAGTGCGAGCTAGAGCTTCGCTACTCCATTTTTGGCTTGCTGTAGCTTGTTTAACAGCTTCAGCAAACTCCAATTTTTCTCGGTTCCAACGCCAAAAAGTATCCTCAGAAATTCCAGCACCAAAACAGGCATCTCGAACAGTCAAGCCGTCCGTGATATAACCAATAATCTGGTCCTTGAGATCTTGAGTGTATTTACTAGGCCTAGCCATACCCCTAATATATCATTTTTCTGTGCAGAAGGTTTTTATATGCAAATAGCAGAATGTATAAGAAAACCCGTAAAACTACCCCAGTTAATGTTATAATTAGCCTATGAAAAAGACAGGTAAAATTATTATCCCCGATGGCGTAGATGTTTGGCCGCACGAACTCGAATCTGCTAAAGTATTAATTCGATATGGGCATACTGTTGAATTTCTTAAAGCCATAGATCAGAAAGGCAAGCAGACTGCTGATTGTTTAATAGATGGTGTCGCCTGGGAAATGAAAGCTCCAAAGGCGAGCAGTATCAAGGCTGTCGAAAGAAATCTAAAACGTGGTAAATGGCAATCTTGTCGAATCGTATTTGATTCTCGTAGGATGAAATACGTCCCAGATAAGGCTATCGAACGAGAGCTTAGAAAACGCTTTGCTGAAATTAAGGAGATTGAGAAGATTAAATTTATAAACCGCCACGGTCAGGTGATTGACATTTTTTAAGAGTTTGCTATAATGGAGTTATCGAAGCTTCTGCACGGTGCGTTAGTCACCTTCCGTAGAGGCTTCTTTTGTTGTCGCTATTAGATTATTAGTTGTGATATAATTAAAGGGATATGGATAAGAGTTCTAAAAATTATTCATCAAGAATATATCTTGAAAAATATCTTGAAGATTTTGGCAAAAAATCCACAGTATATACTGCTTTAGTTGAGGCAATTACGAATGCAATAGATGCCATTCGCAATTTAGGGAATAATAGTGTAAAAGGTCGCATCGAGGTACATATAGAGCGTGAAGCCACATTAGTCGATGATCAAAACACTTCAATAAGAAAAATTACTATTGAAGATAATGGAGTTGGTTTCACAGATGAGAATCGCGATTCGTTTAATACGCTATATAGTCAGCTCAAGAGCTCAGATGGTGGCAAGGGTCTTGGCCGTATGTTTTATATTAAATATTTTCGTGATGTTTCGGTTAGTAGTATCTACTCAGATGATGGGAGCTATTATAGCAGAAATTTTCGTTTTGGAAGAAAATATGACATTATAGAAAACGAGGAGAATGGCCATATCGCAGGTGATGATTTGTACGCGACTGGTACGACGCTGGTCCTATCTGGATATATAGGCAAAACAGCTTTTAATGACGAGCTAGAAGTATTTGCCCATCGCATATTAGAAAAGATACTAAACTACTATGTCATCAGCACCATAGATATGCCTACAATTATCATCTATGACGGTGACAAAAGTATTCAACTAGATACGCTAATTGGTGAAGATGAGAATTGTGATATACGCAAAAAGGATAGTGGCACTTTTACTATCAAGGATCAGACTTTTAACTATCAGATGTTTGAACTTAGGAGGGTATATACTCAAAAAAGCAGGATACTATTGACGGCAAATAGCAAAGTAGTGACCGAAACGAAGATAGAAAATTATGTTCCAGAGTTTTCTACTGATTTTGTATCCACGAGTTCCGAGGGACAAGACGTCAAGTATATTGTGCGTTTTTATGTTTATGGTAAATACCTTGATCAAAATGTTAATAATGAGCGTACGGAGTTTAATTTTGCTGATGAGGCTGATATGATTTTTAATATTGGTCAAAAAGATATCGAAAAGCAAACTGCTCTAGAGGCAAAACGTTTGTTGGGAGACGAGGTTAAAACTCGTCTAGAGGCAAAAAGGCAAAGTATAGAGAAATATGCCGAGCAAAATGTATGGTATAAACCATATGTTCAATACTTAAACGTAGAACAGTTAAAGATGAACCTGTCGAATGAGGATATTGAGAATGAGTTGCATCTTGCTAAATTTAGACAAGATAAAACGAGACGAGAGAATGCTAATAAGATATTCGATTTCAATCTTCCAAATAAAGATTTTTCTATGAAGACTCAAGTCGAAAAAATAGTGGATGCACTCACAGAGACCGATAAAAGTAATCTTGCTGAATATATTGCATCGCGACAAACAGTATTAAGATTATTTGAGAAAGCTCTACAATGGGATTCGGAAGAAAAATACGAAAAGGAGTGCATCCTGCACGATATTATTTTCCCAAGAAATAGAGACTTAACTGATACTCATTACTCTGACCATAATCTTTGGATTATTGATGAAAAACTGAATTTTACATCTTACCTAAGTTCTGACAAACAGGCATTTGTCGAATCCAAAGACAGGCCAGATATTGCTGCTTTTCACTATCCAGTATCTTACAGGGGCGTAAATGAAGCACAGAATCCAGTCAGCATCTTTGAATTTAAGAGGCCAGGCAGATTTGACTTCATACGTCAGACAGAAGAAGACCCCATTGAACAAATCGTACGATATGTAAAACAGTTTCGTGATGGAGAAATTAAAACTCCAGAAGGTCGTGAAATATTAGTGGGCAAGCATACACCTTTTTATGGTTATGTTATTGCGGATGTTAACGGCGACGTGCGTGACTGGCTTTCGGATGTAAAAGATATGAAGAGTTTACCAGACTGTCAAGGCTGGTTCGACGACCGCACGAATATAAACTTACATATCGAGTTTATAACTTGGGAGAAACTTTTAAAAGACGCTCAAATAAGACACAGAATATTCTTCGAAAAACTAGGTATCAACTAGCGTAGTAAGAATAAAGAGACGGAATGACTGGTTTATGCAAAATAGGTTCGTTATACTCGGGCAGGGGGTATTAGTTTTACATCAATCATCAAAAAAACACAGCATAGCTGATGCAATATTACTACGCCACAAAATATAATGGTTCTCACCCTGCACTAATTTTACTCGTCAAAAGCACAGTAATCAGTTATAATACTATTAATGCCCTATCAATGTTTGATCGTATACAAAGCTAACTGGTTTACCTTCTAGTAGATCATCTATAATTAGAGTTCGAACCTCATTGATGGTGGTGTACCACATTGAGTTGTTACCTGCTTTGATAAACTTATTATCAATAATTATAACCGCCATTACGAAATATAACATTATATGACTATCAAAATTAATCTTGACCCGCTTGATGCCTTACGGATCTTCTACGAAGATGAGACCTTGGGTGTTTGGAATGGTGACTTCATCAAAAATGAGAAGCAGCGTAGACTTAGGCTGCCATCGATTCTACATGATTTTTTGGCGAAATATGGTTATCTTAATGTCAACCATGGCAATAGTCAGTTGTGGATACCCGATAAAATTGATCAGACGCAAGCCAAGGTCGACGGCAAGCTTCAGGATATCTTAATCATTGGCAAACTCCGCGGCGACCGTCTTGCGGCAATTTTGACCAGCGAGGTTGATCAGGCTAATCCAACACTGTTATTAGATGAATTGCCGGAAGAAAATGGCGATGATATAACTCTAGTTTTCAACAAATCCACCTTGGATTTGCGGGGGTTTCTGATCCTTATGTTTCTGGAAAGTCCTACGGTATATGATACTACTGAAGTATATAACCAGCCAAACGATGTAGACGAGCTGATTCAGAGTTACCATAATTATCAGCTTTCAGATTTGACCAAGAATAGTGCACCTTCCAAGCACTACATTTGCTATGATGATGAGGCGAAAGAATTTCTAGGCCTTATTATATTGCAAGACCAAACTATTGTATTAAAGTTCAAATCATGTTTTGCTATACGCGAATTGGAAAACATTTTTACCAAAGAATTCTACGAAAATGCTAGCAACTGCAACTATCAACATGCTCTTGATATTCTTCTGAGAATTATTAACCACTTAGAGAATGTCGAGGGCGTAGCTCCAGAGTTGGGAGAAAAGTACAAATTAGCTGGACGTTGTTGCTGGATGCTCAAGCAATGGAATGAGGCCGAAAACTGGTATAAAAAAGCCGAGCGCGTCTACAAGGATATGATGGCGGAGACCTTGGAGGAAGTGAGTGGGTTCTATGAAACTCTTGGTGTATTCTATTTCGATAAGGAAGACATTAACAAAAGTCAGGCCGCTTATCAGGAAGTTGACCGTATCAGTGAGTTTATGGGTGGGTCTAACCCTTATCGTAAAGGTCAGCGTATTTTACGCCAAGCCATGTTTATGGCTGACGCTAAGCGTTATCAGAAGGCTATTGACCTGTATGATCAAGCTTTAGCAATGTTCCAGCAAGACCCTAAAGATTGCAAATATGATATCGCTCGCTGCCAGCAACTACGCGGCGAGGCGCGCAAAGCTCTCAAGGCAAAAACAAAATAACACCAGATTGGTGTCATTTGTCAATACTTGGTGCGCTCGACTAGACTTGAACTAGCACAGCTTAAAATCGCCACTACCACCTCAAGGTAGCGTGTCTACCAATTCCACCACGAGCGCAAGGTACTCTTACATTATACCAAAAACATCAAAATACCGCAAGGGTGTACTTGCGGTATTTTTACTATAGGTATCTGTATCATCTAGAAATATACAGATGCTAATAGTTAGTCTTCTTCCTTAACGGTATCGGCTTCGACAGCTTCTGTGTCTTTGGCAACTTCCTTATTGGCGTCTTTTGGCACTTTTGGGAAGGCGACATCATACAAACCTTTGAAAGCGTAAACGATGCCAATCGCAATGATACCGGTATAAACCGTATAGCGTTCGCCTGGGCGAGCAGCGTTATAGGAGATAGCGGTAAAAATGCCGCCAGCAGCAGCAATTGCTACACCAATTAATAATTCTATGATTCCGCGTTTGCGGACTGATGCTTTATCTACAATTTTTTTACTCATATCTACATTATACCATATTTTTAGATTATTCTAAGACAAATGATAAAACATACCGTATGGTGTGGGATTAGTATAATTGTAGCACAGATTTCTTAGAATGTCAAGCATTTTGTACGTTATGGTGCTGCGTTGCTGTCTTTTATTCCTTGTCTTCCCATATAGGTTACCTTAGAGAAAATAGAATAGACTCCTGTTTTGATTAACAAGAGCCTATTTGTACCTAAATAAATCCGTGCAAACTAAGCTTTTTTCTTCAAAGTCAAGAAACCGTTACGTGGGTTTTCGTTCACGATGCGGTCTTCTGGCAAGTCGCATGGAGTGCCTTTACCACCTTCTGCAGTCTTAGTGAAGAAATAAATCGTCTGTGGCTTGCCACCGCGCAAAGTAACTTCGGATTTGTGCAGATAGTAGGTAATACCCTTACTATTGGTATGTTGATAGGCCATTCGTCCTCCTTAGAATTATTATATTCTTATCTTAAGCCGAAAAACTAGCAGCGTCAAGGGGTTTTATTGAGAATATCGAAAAAACCTTATGTTTACCTCTGTTGAACTGAGGTAAAAAATACTTATTTAAGAAATAGAAGGGCAACCTTGAGCGCAAGCCAGATAACGACTCGCACGATGATGATTAGTACAAGTACCACACAGGCAATGATGGCGATGCCGGCTGGAGTCCAAGAAAAAATCGGCGAGGCATAGTTGTGTCGATAGAGCTCAGTAGAAGGGATTTTGGCGACAAGGTGATTGTCAGAGATATCAGTCTCTGGATATTTGGCAAGCTCAGAAGTCCAGCAATCAAGATACCCTGGGCTAGACCATTGCCAACCATTAGCAATAGCCTGGGGCTGGCAGATGGCTGCGACAGCGGCGTAGATGTTGCCATAAGGGTTTGAGTCGTCCACTAGCTCTGAGCTAGCAGCCTCGATAGCAGCATTGGCGGCACGGATATATTGCTGCTCAAGATAAAAAGGGCCTGTACCGAAAGTAACTTGTTGAATACCATTATTCTCAACGATGTTGATGACGGTATGAGAATAGACGTAATCACGTAGTGCAGTGAGGGTCTGCTGGATTTGCTCTTCATTCCCTTCTTGATCAGCAGTAAGAACAGCAGAACGAAGCTCAACCATCTTGAGATGGTCCAATCTCAGTAAAGTAGCCGTGAAAAATAATAGTGGAATTAAAATAACAATCAGCTGCCAGGTCTGTACGGATTTGAAGCGCCTTTTGAGAAAATCGCGAATTCGATTTGTTTTTTTACCACCCATCTTCTCCTAATTATAGCATACCTATGTTACAATAAGCTCATGAATATTTATATTTCGGGAATTTCTGGCACCGGTATGGGGCCTCTGGCTTTGATGGCAAAGGATGCGGGGATGACAGTATTTGGTTCTGACACGCAGCCGGGTGCGATTACGAACGAGTTGACGAGTAATGGTGTAAAAATCTATCTTGGGGAACAAGATGGTGAATTTTTAAAGGCGCGAGCTAAAAATGATGGGGTGGATTGGTTTGTATATACTTCAGCGCTACCAGAAGATCATCCAGAGCTAATGATGGCACGCAAATTAAAGATTAAACACATCACTAAGCGTGATGAGCTTATTAGCTACCTCGTAAAAAAACTAAAATTACAAATGGTGGCAGTGGCAGGTACTCACGGTAAAACCACGACAACGGCGATTATTGTCTGGGCGTGTTTGAAACTTGGAATACCGGTATCGTATCTGATTGGTACGACTCTGCCATTCGCACCAGCTGGGATGTATGATCCAAAATCAAAATATTTTGTATACGAAGCGGACGAGTACGACCGTAACTTCTTGGCTTTTCGGCCATGGCTCGCAGCAATTACGACTGTGTCATTTGACCATCCAGATATTTATCCAGATGAACGAGCCTACAAAGAAGCCTTCTGGCAGTTTGAGAACCAAAGCGAGCAGGTGGTTCATGGTAATGAAATCGCAGCGGATATTGACTTGGCAGGTGAAGCACGGCGTTATGACGCGACATTGGCAGTCGATATTTTGCAACGGATGATGCCCCAACCGCGTGGAATAGGTCGCTTTGTAAACTCTAATCGCAAGAAAATTGTCAAGGCGATCAATGAGTTCCCTGGTGTCGGTCGGAGGTTTGAGCAGGTATCAGAAGGGTTTTATTCTGATTATGCACATCATCCAGAAGAAGTAAAAGCGACTGTACAAATAGCTCGCGAAGAAGCAGAGCGACGTGGCTTAAAGGGCGTAGTGGTGGTATATGAGCCCCATCAGAATACGCGTCAAGCGAGTCTGGTTCAGGAATATGCAGATGCCTTTGCGGGCGTGGAGAGACTATATTGGCTACCAACTTATCTGACACGCGAGGACGAGTCGATCAAAGAGCTAGAACCCGGAGACTTTATTGATGTCTTGGAGAACAAAAAGATTGCAGAACCAGCAGAACTAGGTGAGAAACTAGGCGAGAAACTACTAGGTTGGCATGAGAAGGGGTATTTAGTACTGCTGATGACGGCGGGGCCGGCGGATTTGTGGTTGCGCAAGTTAGTCTATGCCGGAAATCAAGAGTCGGCGGCGACGCGATTCATTCATTCTTCACGCAATGCTTCAGATGAAAGTGATGTACGCTAGACTGAGCTAGTTGCTATTTCTTATCATCGGACTCCGTAGTGGCTTTTGGTATGCCTAGAGATTCATCAGATAGGGGTCCAGGCGCATATGGATCAGCGAGAGCCTTGATACGGTTGTTGATTTTTTGAAGCTCTTTTAGATACTCGTCTAAATCCTTCTGGGTGAGTTCACCAGTTTCACTAAAGACGAAGCCGCTATTATTGGAATTCGCATCAGCCTCAGCCTCGTTCTCGTCTGGCAAGTAGCCGGGACGCGAACGGTCAAGATAAATATCGCCGGAGCTACGATAAACCCAGAGGCTTACGCCAGTGGTAATGCTAGTAATTAAAATTGCTATCACGCCTAAGATGATGAGATTCTTTTTGCCACAGAGTTCCATTTTAGAGCGTTTCCTTAAGAGCAGTTACGGTTTGATACTGTTGCTCTGCAAGGTTAGCGAGGGCTTTGGTGCTACTGCGCAAACCTTCACGCTTAGTGCGCAAGGCTTCGAGTTTTTTATAAAATTCCTCGGGATGCGCAGTGCAATCAGTCGCAATGAGGCCTTCTAGTTCACGCATATATTCAACATATAAGTTACGAAAGTTGTTCTGGGCGGCAATAAATTCATTTTGGATTTTAAAAAGTTCGGTGGAGGGTAGGTTGTTTTTGACCAAGCGTAAGTTGAGTGGCGTGATAAAACGTCCGGAAATAGCCTCGTAGGCAGAGCCAAGGTATGTACGCGTACGCGAGTCTGAATGCTGTAGTTTAATGAGTGATTGCTTAATATTGTCACAATCCTGTACGATTGCATTTTCTTGATTTTGGCTCAGTGCCGTGACGGGATATGTCAAAACGCCAGCTACAGTGAACGTCGCCGCAATAGTAACTACGCTAATCTGCTTTATAAAGCCCACTGTGCTTCCTCCCGCCATAAATGAGAGTCGGTATGCCTTTAGCGTGCATTTGGTTCTCGACCATATTTTTGACTTGCTGCATGATGTTCTGAACTTCTTCGCCATGAGCAACCTTCACTAGCTCGGTAATCTTGGATTTTGCCATTCCAAACTCTTGTAGCCACTGCTGTAGGGTAACCTCAGCGTCTTCGCGCGTGCTCTGCATGATTACTGACTGGTACATGACGCCTTTGTCGTCGTATTCGGTAAAAATACGATCTAGAATCTTTGGGGCATAATCTGTATCCAGCAAGTCAGCTGCGTGCATATACTCAGCGACCAGATCAGAGTTATTAAATTTATAGGTGCCATCCGGCAATTGGATTGGGTAAATCATGAGTACTGTATTGTAACGATCGAAAAAGCCAGAAGATTTTTGATTACGATAGCTCTGTACGCAAACTGAGCAGCCTGGGTCAAAAACATCGAGCGCTAACGGATTGCCATCCTGATACTTGGTGGCAAAGCTGTAAGGCTCCACCAAATAATCCTCTGCTTGCCACGTGCGAAAACGATCTGGGATATTGGCAAAAATCTCGCCCCATTCATCAAACCAACGTCCAGTCCATTCGATAGGATTTTTGGGCTCCTCGGCATCAATACCACAGATCTCTGCACCAAGCGCACAGCTGGCGGGTTGCGAGACATTGCATGTACCAAAAACCCACAAAGCAAGAAGAGCTTTGACCGCCTCTATCAAAGACCAAATCGTAATAAAGACGATAAGAATTGCACTAGCTTCTATAGCAACACCAAGCGGTCTGACCCATTTGGGATGTTTGAGAACGACTTTTGAGAGTAGAGAATTCTTGACGTCATCTTTAAAATTAGTCTCACACTTTTGCAAACGAACTTTTTTGCCAACGCAGCCCCACGCCTTTTTAAAGACTGCCCAATATTTTTGACCAATATCACGGCGAAAAATGCTTAAGAATGCAACGAATACGCCAACCAAGCATAAGACGATAAATGCCGCGATACAAACCATACAATAATTATAGCACAGCTAGTGACAAAACTATTCTATTCTTCTTCGCCGTCTTCTAATAGGCCAAGGTGAGCTTCTTCAAGCTGTTTTTCATCAACAACGGATGGTGAACTCATCATGAGGTCAATACCAGAGCCGTTTTTGGGGAAGGCGACAATATCGCGAATGTTCGTAATGCCCTCCAAAACCATAAACATGCGATCAATACCGAAAGCGCAGCCAGCATGTGGCGGAGCCCCAAATTTGAAGGCAGTGAGCATTCCACCGAATTTTTGAGCGACATAGTCCTTATCGTAGCCAAGAATACCAAAAACTTCGTACATAATCTCAGGATCATAATTACGGACAGCACCAGAACAAATCTCGTAGCCGTTCATAACCATATCGTATTGGTCTGCTACGATATCGAGCTTGTTTTCGGTCTCACGGATAGTCTTAAGGCCGCCTTTGGGGAGTGAAAACGGGTTGTGCCCAAAATCTAGCTTGTTGGCGCCGTCATCCCATTCGTAAAACGGAAAGTCAACGATCCAACAAAGAGCGCAAGTATTGCTATCTTTGAGCTCTAAGGCATCCGCAAAAGCGATGCGCATTTGCCCGAGGACCTTATTGACCTTGTCGCGTTCGTCTGCTCCGAAAAAGACGGCGTCTCCATCTTGGGCATTAGTGAGTTTTTGAATAGCATCAAGCTCGTTTGGCTTGAGAAACTTAGCGATCGGGCTACGCACAGTGCCATTCTCGTACAGAATGTAAGCAAGACCACCAGCGCCGTTTTTGCGGGCAAGATCGGTGAATTCGTCAATTTGTTTGCGGGTGAATTTGCTACCACCAGGCACACAAATAGCTTTGACGCAAGGAGTTTGAAAAACTTTGAACTCAACCTCCTTGAGAGCATCTGTGAGGTCGATTAACTCAAGCCCATAGCGGAGGTCTGGCTTGTCGGTGCCATACTTCTCCATAGCTTCACGATACGGGATACGCGGAATATCCTCACTGAGCAGCTTCTTGCTAGCAAACTTGGTGACAAGCTGCTTAATAAGTGGTTCTACGGTCTGGCGGACCACTTCTCCATCATCAACGAAAGACATTTCGGCATCAAGCTGGTAAAAGTCACCGTAAAGACGATCGGCGCGGGGGTCTTCATCGCGGAAGCAGGGAGCGATTTGATAATAACGTGGTACGCCGCCAACCATCAAGAGTTGCTTAAACTGTTGTGGCGCTTGTGGCAGGGCGTAGAATTGACCTGGATGAAGACGTGATGGTACAAGAAAATCACGAGCGCCTTCGGGGGAGGAGTTGGCGAGAATTGGTGTGGTGATCTCGATAAAATCATGGGCGTCCATATAGGTACGCATTAAGCGATAATACTCCGCGCGACGCTTCAAAATGTTTTGCATGGACGGACGGCGTAGATCAAGATAGCGGTACTTGAGGCGCATTTCCTCGCTAGAGGTGTCGCCTTCATCGTGGGTGTTGACTGGAAGTGGGTCGGATTTGGTGAGGAGCTCAAGCTGGTCAACTACGATCTCGATTTCGCCGGTTGCGATGTTGGGATTTTTGAGGTCGGCGGCACGCTCACGGACGGTTCCCTCTGCGCGAATTACATATTCATCGCGAAGTTTCTCAGCAATATCAAAGGCCTCTTTGGCTTCTGGAGTAATAACTAGTTGAATAATTCCCTTGTGATCGCGCAGATCGATAAAAACTAGGCCGCCGTGGTCGCGACGAGAATTAACCCAGCCAGCAACTTGTACTTTTTTACCAATTTCTGTCTTTAAATCTGTTGATAAACTTCTCATAGTCTAATTATATCATATAATCTGCAAGAGATAAACATTGTGTTCCAAATATACTAGTACCTCAAAAGCAATACCTCATGGAGAAGAATTATTGCCATTGTAGCACAGCATAAGCATTTTGTCAATAGCGGAATTCTATCTAGGGGGTGCGGTTCTTTTGAGCTTGATTGACAGCCCAATATTCAACATCCATGAAGCGGTCGGTAGCATAAATCAAACGGTCGTCTTCAGAGAAGGAACGCGCGTTCTTATTGAAGTAATAGACGAGACTAACTTGATATATACCAATGGCCGGAACATCGCTAACCCAACGCTTAAGGAAGGTTTCGTATTTAGCGGCACGGCCGGATACGCTCATAGTTTCACGAGAGCTTAAGATGAGATCATCAGCGAGAGCATTGGCATAGTTGGAAAGGTTAAGCCCGGTAGAGGAAGCCTGCGACGAATGATAGTAGGCAAAAAGGTCCAAATCTGCACCGAATTCTACTTCATAGAGTAAAATGTCGTAATTACGTGGGCGAATAGTATTGACTATAAAATCTTGGCCTGGATCATAGATTGATAAGTCAACTTTGAAGCCGAGGTGTTCGAGCTGGGATTTCCACTGTTCGGCAAGCTCTGGAAAGTATCCAGTATTGATGGTGGCGAGGCGCAGAGTTTTGCCTTCGGCGCCAGCGGCCTGAAGCATCTCTTGGGCTTCGGTGAGATTATAGCTAGGTAAGGTCGGATAATTATCGACATTGAGCTCGGTAGTTAATAATGGGTAATCAAGAGGATATTCGTCACCAAGCACAGAGCGAATCTCGCCGATATTAACACCGCGTTGGATGGCTTGGCGCACCGAAACATTACTTAAAAGTGAGCTAGTAGTATTGAGAAATGCAAATACACCACTAGCTAGCGAGGTTTGCTTTTCGTAGACTAAATCTGCTGGTAATTGGCTACGATATTCGGCGGAGAGTTCAGCTGTAGCAGTAACTTCACCAGTAGAGACGGCAGCGACAATCTCGTTAGCATCACCATATGTATGTATTGCGAAGCTGTTAAGCATTGGCTTGGACTTGTAATAGTATGGATTTGCCGCTAGATAGACGATGCGTTCGCCCTCGTTGCTAACGTTCTGCATAGCATTAAACTTAAATGCGCCAGAGGTAACTGGATCGGAGCTAAAGCTATGCTCTAAGAGCTGACCGGGATTAACACTGGATAGGACATGTGCTGGTAGAATGGGTATATTGAGAGTGGAATCGAAGTCAGCATAAGCTGATGGTAAAGCGAAAATTAGGGCATCGCCATGGCGCTCAACGGTGACGCCAGCAAAATTAGAACTATAGATAGTATTGATAGTGGAATCTTTAGTGAGATTAACTGTATATAAAACGTCGTCAATAGTAATAGGTTCTCCATCGGACCATTTTAGACCGTCTTTGAGAGTGACCGTCCAGACCTTCCCTGTATCGTCCGGCACGATTGAGGCCGCGAGCCCAAGACCAACGTGTCCAGAATAATCAATGGTGGACAAGGTGGCGAACATAAGCTTAGATAGAACTTTTTCACTCTGAGTGGTGGCGAAAAGTGGGTTTAATGAGTTGACTCGCCCCATAGTGGCTTCGATGTATGTACCACCATCAACGTAGGCCTGCACAGAATACGATTGACGATACCAGAAAGCTTGTGTTAGGGCTAACGAAATAATAATCACTATCAAGAGGCACCATTCCAAGATTAGAAGACGGACGCGCTTAGCATTAGATAAGCGCTCAATGACATTTTCCTGAAAATGCTCTTTGCTAGTCTCTTTGGTGCGTTCAGAGAATTCTTCCCAACGTTCTGATATGCTTTGCCCACGCTTTTTTGATTTAGGTTTCATGCCTTATCGATTTTGGTCCTTTTAGGCTGCTGGGATCAGCAATAAACATAAAATAGATAGAACAAAGACTACTACGCAAACGATAGTTGCGTTATACAAGGAGCGCTCTAGGCCACGGCGAGTAGTGTATAACTCGCCAGAACTACCAAACCCAGCGCCCAATGAGGCACCTCGCTGCTGCAATAAAATGAGCAAAACTGATAAAATAGCTGAGATGAAAGTTAAGCTTTGAAATAGTGTTCCCAAGTTCATAGTCTTATTATACTCCTCTCTTTGACGAAAATCAAGTTTAGCTGATGATTAAGTTCAATACGGCATTAATAACGCTCATGACCGAGCTAGAAACAAAGGCACCCCAAAAATCCATCTCAACACCGGGCAAAAGATAGATGGTGAGTATCACCATGGCGGTATTAATAATAATCGTAGAGATACCCATAGTTAAGATTGCGAGAGGCAATGCTAACATCTTAATGAGCGGCTTTACGATGGAGTTGACGAGCGAAAAAATTAAACCAGCCGCCGCAAAGAGCATCCATGGCTCAGCAAAAGTCTCAGATGAATCTGGGCTAATGGTGCCTAGCCAGTTAATACATAGATACATACCTAAGCTAGAAACTAACCAGCGAAGCAGGAAAGTGAAAATTTGTTTTTTTATCATAGACTAATTATAACACGGCGAACTTACAAAAATGTAAGTTATTTTAGCATACTTTTGCGCTTCAGCAAAGTATGATAGGTGATTGCAAAACGATGCGCCTCGTCATCAATGCGAGCAATGAGCTTAGCGACGTGAGAATTGGGCGGGAGGGGTACAAACTTTTCGCCGGTTGGCTCAGGGACTATAATATTGACGGCGGCGTTACGGGTATGGTCTCCAGACTTATCGCGCCCAATAACGGCAACATTGTGTTGCCATAATATTTCCTTAACGGCATTGACTTGCGTGACACCCCCATCGAGAATTACTAAATCCGGAAAATCCCATTCTTGATGTTTGAGTCGACGTTCAATAACTTCGCGGAGATTGGCCGCGTCATCGTTCTTTTGGTGGCGGAGCTTGAATTTACGATATTCGGAGCGATCTGAGGCGCCATTAACAAAAACTACCATTGATCCAACTACATTAGTGCCGGATTGGTGCGAAATATCATACCCCTCGATACGGCGTGGTGGCTCAGGCAAAAGTAGCATCTTCTGCAAATCAACGAGCGCTTGATCGGAAGAAATATCCAGAAATTCTTTGTCAGAAAAGACGATTTTTTTCTGTAGCTCGCGGAGTCCAAAAAGTTGCTTTTTAAGCTCAGCGGCTTCTTCAAATTGTTCAGCTTTGGCAGCTAGCTTCATTTGTTTATCGATCTCGCTGATAAGCTTGTGCCGACCGCCTTCTAGGTAAAGACGTAGTTTGCGGAGGTTCTTTTTGTACTCTTGTGGCGTAGTACGTCCAATTTCAATGCCAGGAGTAAGACCGAGATCGGTATGAAGCGTTTTCTTCCCGTCATAGGGTTTATCATAATACGGGAAGACTTTGCGCAGAATGCGTAAGGCCTGCGCAACAGCAGTCTTGCCATAAAAGGGACCGACATAAGTAGCACTATCATCTTGCGGTGTGCGAGTAAAGCTAACATGTGGAACTTCAGATTTCATATCTATGCGTACATAAGAGACGGTTTTGTCGTCACGTAAGAGGATGTTCCATTTTGGCATGTAGCGCTTGATCATTTCTGATTCTAGGAAGAGAGCGTCCATTTCAGTATCTACTACCGTCCAGTCAGTATCAGCGATTTCGCGAACTAAGGCTTCGGTCTTGGGGTCTTTGCCTGTATTATGAAAATATTGGCGCACGCGATTTTTAAGCACGGCTGCTTTGCCTACATAAATAATTTCCCCATCTGCGCCTTTATGAAAATATACGCCCGGTGAAGCAGGTAAAGTCTTGAGTTTCTGCAAAAGCCGTTCACGCATTGCTGGCGTGACCGCCTTGGTGTTTTGGAGATTTTTGGGCTGGGTGTCTTTCATTGGTATATATTATAACAGGCTTTATAAAAATCACCACTTCACCTAGTAATCTTGTTACGATTACCAATCGGGAATGGGCTAGTCAGCCTTGTCCTTCTCGGCAAACCGAAAAGCAGGCGCAAGGCGACGCATCTTGGACGAATGTTTTTGCGAGCGGAAGACTGTACTCTGGAATTTAATAGCAGTGAGAGCAAAAATACCTAGCAGTACCGCAAACACGATCATAATTGGCGTCCATGACTCCATAAAGGCCATCGAGATGAATAATAAGTTGCTAATGACGCGACCAGCAACTAAGTATTGCTCATTGGTAACCCAAAACTCTGACTTATATTCACGCCGAATTTTAACATCGTTGCTAAGATTGGCGCCACCAGTCTCGGTAATACTGTGGGTAAAATCCAGAAATATAACTCGACAAAACTTAAAAATAACGATCGTAACAACATTGCATTCAAAAACCATTGCTAAGAAGGACGCGATCATAGCAATTGCTGGCAGTCCAATGGCGCCGCTATATTGTTTCTGCTTCATGAACTTGGCAAAGATAATACCAATAACGCCAGAAACGGCAGCGAAAATGGCCGTAAAAATACCCAAACTAAACCCGTCTGAGAATACTGTCACGACATAGAGGGTAATAATCTGCGAAAAGGCGCTGCTGGAACAAGTTAGCCCGTCAAAGAAGTGCATAATATTAAGCCAACGAAATCTTTGATCACGACGAGTAAGTTCGCGGAACTTTTTGAGATTGGTTCTCCTAGTACGTGGGATGTTCTTGTCTTTGTAAGAAATTGAGATGAGCATCCTAACTGCGACGATTATAATAACGACCACAGAACTCTCGATAAAGCCAGTGGCATACATCAGCCCGCCCAGAACCACTGGGAAGATCATTGAGCAGGCCGCCTTAGCAGCTTTGTAACTGCCGATATACTTGGCACGTTCTTTATTTTTGATACCATCGGACTCCATAATGTTGTAGACGGCATAGTAGAAGCCTTCTTCTAACCCACGAAGTAATCCTAGCAAATACATGTATTGTACAACTTGGGTTTGCAAAGTGATAATCAGGAAGAAGTAGACTAAGTCCAGTATCATAGCGATACGTAAGAGTCGAACACGATGCTTGGTGCGCGCGAAGTTGCGACAAGCATAAATCGTCAGATAAACAACTGAGACCATAATGATGTAGTAAACCCCGAGTGGCACAATGTTATCGCTGGAGACATCCAGAAAATAGAGCACAAAGAAGGTGTCTATAAAAGTATCAATAATACTTTTCAATACACGTAGAGAAAAGAGGACTTTGTAGTTGTTCATATGATTGTTGGTGTGTAATATTGGTTTTTAATTGATTCTGTTTTATTGTACAACTGATTTAAGTTTTTAGCAATAGCATCTACGCGTTCAAACGGCGCCGAGTGATGACTCTTAGTGTTAGGTTTGGTTCTTATTAAAACCAGTCAAACTGGTAATTCTCAAAATATTTAGTTCGCTCTAGGATATCGTGCCAACGTAAGAAGGAATAGTAGGTTTGTTCGTCGACGTTAGCGTAGCGTTCAAGGCGGAGTAAAAATTCATAAATAATAGCAAACCCAAGTTCATGGTGAAGGCTATTTGGAATTTGGTCTGCAAAATATCCGCGATAAATACCACGATATACCGCTTGCTCACGTTCGGTATTATTCCCTGTCCAGCCCCACCAGCAGTTACCGCGAAAATCAAGACTACGTAAAGAAATACCGCTACCGTCCGTGTCAATGAAATAGGGCGTCTGGTAATGAAATATGATATTGTAAAGATTGATATCGCCATGCGTAAAGTTGAGCTCGGTGTGAGCGATGACGGTTTTTAGGTGCCATAAGGAGCGTTCAAGCCGTTGAAGATTGACTCTAGGAAGCTTGACGGAATGAGTTTTATTATAGTCGCGCTTTTGGAGATGGGCGTTATGTAGAAGTTGTAGCAACTTTTGGTGAAAGTTGCTTAGAAAGTCATTTTCCGGGACGGTAATCTTTCTAAATTTACCAAGCTCAGTGCCAGTGAGATAGCCAATTCGCTCTAGACAATCAGCAGAATTTTGTTTTAACAGCTCACGTAGAGTTTTGCCTTCAATATATTCATAAATACAGTAAGTCTGGTCGATTTCCGACAAGTATCCTAGCTGAACAATCTGAGCAGTGGGAACTTTTGCTTCGTTATAGATAGATGCAATGTTTTGGAGATCTTGCACTCGATCAGTAGGATATATTTTCATGAAAAACTTGGTAGCATTGCGGGGAGGTTGAGATCGTTTAACGGCGGCATCGGCAGATGGAGGTTGTAGTTTTGCTGGTTTTTCTAGCACAAAACACGGAATACGGGAATGCCCGCGTGTATCACGTATGATATTGCAATCACGCAAGAGATCGATTTTTAATCGTAAATATTCCTCAAGACTTTGAATGGTCATTAGATTGTGATTCAATATTCTGTTCTTTAATAATATAAATAGGACGTTTCTTGACTTCGAGGTAGGTCTTGGCGAGATATTGACCAATGACACCAATAGAGAAAAGCTGTACGCCACTAACGAAAACGATAATGCAAACTAACGAAGGCCAGCCACTAGTAGGATCACCAAAGGCGAGTGTGCGAACTATGATAAAAATTATAGCGATAAAGGCCACCAGACAGAAGAGGATACCTACGATCGAAGAAATAATGAGCGGCATAGTAGAAAAGGCCGTAATACCATCAAGGGCGTACTTAAATAACTTCCAAAAAGACCATTTAGTCTCGCCAGCAACGCGTTCAACATTCTCATATTCTAGCCATTTGGTATTATAGCCAACAAAGCTATTGAGCCCCTTAGAATAGCGGTTGTACTCGCGCATAGATTTGATACTGTCAGCAACTTGGCTAGTCATAAACCAATAATCACGAGCTCCATCTACCATCTCTACATTCGATATACCATTGATGAGTTTATAAAATACTCTAGCGCAGAAACTGCGAATTGGTGGCTCACCTTTGCGCGAGACGCGTCGAGTACCAACGCGGTCGTAATGGTTTTGGGTGATTTCGTCATACATTTGCCGAAGAAGCGCAGGTGGATCCTGAAGATCGGCGTCCATGATAGCGATGTAATCGCCAGTGGCAGCGTCGAGTCCGGCCAACATGGCGGCTTCTTTGCCAAAGTTACGAGAGAAAGAAATGTATTTAACTTTGGAGTTTTCATTTGAGAGACGTTTGATAATGTCTAAAGTTTTATCTTTACTGCCGTCATTAATGAAAAGATATTCGAATTCTATATCAATATCCGCAAAATCTTGTTGGCGCACTCTTTCCATTTTAGCATAGAAAAGCGGAAGGGCTTTTTCTTCGTTGTAGCAAGAAACAATAATAGAAAGCTTTTTCATGTTTATATTATAACACGTTTTACGAGAATAGTCTTGGCATTGCAATCGCGGCGTACGACTTCATACGCAGCTGATAGAGACATTACAAAATAATATCAGTGGAATGATAATCTTGATAATAACGTGCGGAGACGGCAGTGAATTTAAGTATACAATAGTCTGGGTCAGTGTTGTTGTCGTAGAATAATGTGTCCATGTCACGCCAGACTTCATTTTTGATGGCTTGGTCATGCAAGATTTCTACCGTTCCCGCGAAAGCAATCCCACGATAAAGTGGACGATCATAAAAGTAGAGCCCGGCTTTGGGATTTTTGAGAAGAGATTGAGCCTTTTGGGACTTACTATTCGTAGTGAGGTAAAACTCCTGAATACCATGGCGCTTACGAGGGTTGAGCATAGTACGCGTGGTCGGGTAGCCGTTACTATCAATAAAACTCAAGAAACATACTTCTTGGCGATCAACTAAGTTGGCAATATTGTGGGCAAGTTCTGAAGTATCCATAACTCTTATTATAGCAGAATGCGCAGAATTGGTTCGAAGAATGTAATTTTGGTCTTAAAGAGTATTGTGTTTTGACTGATCTAGCTGAATCTTAGTTCCTTCTAGCAAAACGACGAAAAGCCACCCGTTGGGGTGGCTTGCTCGTATAATTTGGCACCTTGCTAGTTTCCCGCTTGGGGCAGTATAATCGCCGCGACTGGGCTTGACTTCTGTGTTCGGAATGTAAACAGGTATTTCCCCAGCGCTATGGGCACCAAATCGCGTCCTGAAGCGCTATCGA
>CAMNUC010000004.1 GCA_946560015.1 uncultured Candidatus Saccharibacteria bacterium
CTATTACCTTTCCAGTAGCCATATCCGTAGACTCTACCCTTCCTTCTGGTACTTACTCTACTGATGTGACTATTACTGCGGTGGGGAGCTAGAGGCTACAGCCGACTCTGGTAGGATATCCGTCAGCCCATGTTATAATATCCAATATACCACCTAATGCCGGAGCCGTCCTACGAAAGTCAAAAAATACTGCAAAATCGATCTCCAACGCAATGTTGTCTTCAGGTACCAAAGACCTCTTAAGTCTGGGCAAGAGTATTATCGTACTTTCCCCGAGGTAGAAATTGCCAAGCTCGTGCGTAACCTCTCTCATGTGCCGCCGTTTCTTGCGGAAGGACCATATTTCTACAGCGAAAAATACATCAGCGGCAATTCGCTCGATTCTATCTATGCAGATTTTACACCTATTGCTAGGAGTGACATTGAGACCATTGTCAAGAATATTGTTGATGTTGCCCGTATCAAAAGCTCCACACTTAGGCACCGTCAACCTTGGGATAATAACCAGGAATTCTTCCTCTTTCAGATCAATAATACCATCAGCGCGCTACATCGACAATCTCGTCGTATACCCACTTGGCGCAAAGCTTTTGGGATAGATTGGGCCACCGTAGCGGTGCTCGACGAATTACCACGTCAGGTCAGCCAAAACCGCCCCCTCTGCCTCATTCATGGCGATCGCCACAAAAACAATATGATTCGTAGTAACGGCACGCTATATTTTATAGATTGGGAGTACGGCTGCATCGGGGACTTAGCCTACGAGTTGGCTTTTCATATCCATCAGATGAAGTATAATGATACTGATTTGGCATACTTCTTGGCTTGTTTGCGCCAGCTGTTGCCGCCAAAGCTACTGTCAGCACTTAATGATATTGACGTATATATGAAATATATAGCTTTACGCTCAGTCATGTATTACATGCGAATTTTGCAAGAATGCGCCTACACCGCACGCACCTGTGAGAAGTTTTATCTTCGTTTGCACGAGCTTGCTAAATATTCCGAGTTTAATACAAAGGACTATAGCCTAGAAGAAGTCAAGACTATGGTTAAAGCCCTTAAAATGACCTAAGTAGCTTACATTATCGTAATGTTTTGTCGTATCGTTAGAAAAGTGTTATAATAAGTTCAAATGCAACGCATTCTGATTATTGAAGATGAGGAGCTTATGCGCCAAGGGTTAGCCGAACTTTTGCAAAGTTCCGGCTATGAGCCAATTTCACTAGAGTTAGAAACTAACCTCACGCCTAGCCTAGAATCTCTTACCGAGCAAATTCTCCAAAAGCAGCCACATTTAATTTTACTGGACATTAATCTACCCGGCATTAACGGCGAGATGTTACTTAAGACCCTACGCACCAAATCCAACACACCAGTCATCATGGTTACTAGTAGTAGCGTAGAGATGGATGAAGTCTTATCTATGAGTTACGGTGCTGACGACTATGTCACTAAGCCGTATAATCCACAGGTTTTACTGCTTAGAATTGCCGCTGTGCTCAAGCGCGCCGAGGGTTCTAGTGGCCCTATTAAATACCGCGATCTTGAGATTGATCTTGCTCGTGGCGTTATGAAGAATCCCACCAAGCGCATTCTACTCACCAAGAACGAGATGATCATCATTGGACATCTGCTCAAACACCAAGGCGAGATTGTTACGCGTGATGCCTTAATGACTGATCTTTGGAATAACCATGAATATATCAATGACAACGCCCTCACTGTCAATATTAGTCGCGTGCGTGCTAAAATGGCCACCCTTGGTAACCATGACGCCATTGAAACCCGCAAGGGTTTAGGGTACGTTTTACTATGAAGTATGCAAGTTCCAATCTTGCCAAATTGGGTAGTTTTTTGCGTGGTAAAACTTACTTTCTGGGCCTCGCATCCTTCGTTACTATCGCTGCACTTTTATTTCTCTGGGCTTTCAAAGTCCGCCTAGAAATTATTATTATGCTAGCAACTTTATGGTTCGGTTTTCTGCTGTTTAGTTTGGCTGTTGAATATTGGCGCAAAGCAGCCTTCTATAAAGCCTTGCTTGCCAATCTGGATCGCTTAGATCAAGCCTATTTAATACTAGAAACCCTCACGGAACCTCGCTTTTACGACGGCGAAATCCTTTACGCCGCGCTATATAAGATTAATAAGTCCATGCTCGAAAATGTCACTAACTACCGTATGCGCTCGCAAGAGTTCCAAGAATATGTCGAAATGTGGATTCACGAAGTAAAAACTCCCCTTGCTACTCTTAGCCTTATTTCGCACGATCCAAAAATCAACCAGCAAATTAAGCGTCTTAACGATTATGTTGAACAAATCCTATATTTCGTGCGAGCGGAGAACGCCGAGCAAGATTACCTTATCGCTGCCAATAATCTCGCCAATATCATCAATGAAGTCGCTAGCCGTAATCGAGAGGTTCTACTAGCCAAAAAGATAGATTTTGAAGTGCATGATGTTGGCTACGAAGTTTACACCGATGCAAAGTGGCTTGAATTTATTTTGAACCAAATTATTAACAACAGTATCAAATACTCAAGTAGTAAAATTCGAATCACTACCACCATTACTGACCGAACTATTACGCTTACTATCAGTGATAATGGTATCGGTATCACCGAAAAAGACTTACCTCGCGTCTTCGATAAATCCTTTACTGGTAGCAACGGGCGTCTCGGCAAACAGTCCACTGGCATGGGCTTATACATTGCCAAAACTCTTTGTCAAAAACTTGGTCACAAAATTGAAATTGACTCTAAACCGCAACAATACACAAAGGTTAGTATTACTTTCGCCAAATCGAAGTATTTCAACGTCATTGATGCCCAAACTTACAAAAAAGTAACCGAAATGTAATATTAGGCTTGCGACAAAACTTTTGCTCACTCGTATAATACAACCAAGGAGATTTTATGAAAACGATTTTAGAATTACAAAAAGTCGAAAAATATTATGGCAATAAGTCCTCGCTTACCAAAGCGATTAACAATATATCTTTCAAAGTCGATGAAGGCGAATTTGTTGCCATCATGGGGGCTAGCGGTTCCGGTAAAACCACTTTGCTCAATGTTATTTCTACCATCGACCGAGTGACCGCTGGACATATTTATATTAATGGTGAAGACATCACTGAACTGCGTGGCGAAGACCTTAATCGCTTCCGCAGGGAAGAGCTTGGCTTTATTTTTCAGGATTTTAACTTACTTGACTCCTTGACGGCTTATGAGAATATCGCTCTTGCACTCTCCATCCAAAACGTTAATGCTAATGAAATATCTGATCGCATTGATCGGGTTGCCAGAGAACTCAATATTAAAGATACCTTGCAGAAATTTCCATATCAGCTTAGTGGTGGTCAAAAGCAACGTATCGCATCAGCCCGCGCTATCGTAACCAACCCTAAGTTAGTTCTCGCTGATGAGCCAACTGGCGCTCTTGACTCCAAATCTTCTCGCATGTTGCTTGAACAATTTGGTTCTCTCAACGAAAAATTCCATACCACTATCCTCATGGTTACGCACGACGCCTTTGCGGCTTCCTATGCCTCGCGTGTTATTTTTATCAAAGATGGAAAGATTTTCAACGAACTCCATCGTGGCAATGATGACCGCAAAAAATTCTTTAATTCCATTATTGATGTAATCACGTTGCTTGGTGGAGATCTCAACGATGCTTTATAAATTAGCTATTTTGCTGGAGGTTTTACACAATGTTTGCTAAGCTTGCTCTTAAAAATATCAAACGTAGTATCAAAGATTACGCGATCTATTTCTTTACCTTGGTGCTTGGTGTTGCGATTTTCTACGTTTTTAACGCTCTCGACAGTCAGACAGTCATGATGGATGTTACGGAACGGGTGCGTGACATACTTGAACTTATAAGTGTGTTGCTCGGCGTTGTTAGCGTCTTCGTGTCTTTTATTCTCGGCGCTCTCATTATTTATGCCTCACGTTTTCTAATCAAAAGACGCAGTAAGGAATTTGGGCTCTATCTTGTTCTTGGTATGGGCAAACGAAAAATCTCACTCATTCTCTTGCTTGAAACTTTTTTCATCGGGTTGCTCTCTCTCGGCGTAGGTTTACTCCTCGGTGTTATCGCGTCGCAGTTTATGAGCGTGTTGGTAGCCAATATGTTTGAGGCTAATATGACTAACTTTCAGTTCGTTTTTTCGCTCTCAGCCTGTTTCAAAACACTAACTTACTTTGGGATTATTTACCTCTTTGTTATGGTATTTAATACTATCAACATAAGCCGCCAGAAACTCATCAATCTGTTATCCAGCAGTAAACGCAACGAGGTGGTCAAAATGAAGAATCCTTGGCTTTGCACGATTGTCTTTCTTATTTCTTGTATTATGCTCGGTATCGCCTATTATTTAGTTACTGCTGGCTTAAATAAATTCATGGAAGACGCTAGTGGTGTTCAAAAACTTCTCATTCCGATCGTTATGGGTGTTGCCGCTACTTTCACACTGTTCTGGTCGCTGTCAGGTATTTTACTAAAAATCTTTATGAGTTTCAAAAATACCTATTATAATAAGCTCAACTCCTTCATTCTTCGGCAATTCAGCAGTAAGATTAATACCACTGTTGCTTCGATGAGCTTGATTTGCTTGATGCTGTTTGTGACGATATGTGTTCTCGGCTCGGCGTTATCTATTAACTCTACTCTGCACGCCGCCATCGAGCGCTCATTACCATTTGATGCGCAGGTCGAAGGTTATGGTAGCAGTAAACCAAATATCGAAGAGGCGTATTGGCAAGAGAATGTTGATATTAATAACATTCTTCAAGATATTGTCACTTATCGTAGGTTTGCGCTAGAAAGCTACAGCGTGAGTGATAGCTTAGGCAATGTTAGTGCTACACTCGACGAAAACGGAGTTGTGCAGGCTAGCCGCACTACAGAGTATTTCGTCAAACAAAGCGATTACAATAAAGTTGCACCGGCCTTTAGCTTACCAGCGCTCGACCTCGCTCAAGATGAATATGCCGTTGTTGCGAACTACCCAGAAATCGTCAAACTTCGCAATAAGGCGCTAGCCGCCGATACTCCTATCGAAGTCGAAGGTCAAGTTCTCCGTCCTAAGCTTGATCATTGTATCGAAGGTACCCTTGAACTTGAAGCGATGGCTATGAATGGAGGAGTAATTATTGTGCCAGATAGCTTCCAAATCAAGACCACACATGTCTATTATCGCGAAACTCTACTGGGCAACTACGTTAATACTGAACGCTCTGCAGAACTTGAACAGCAACTGATGAGCCTCAATAATCGCTTCTTTAATCCTGAAACCGGCGAAGAAGGCGCAATCTATAACCCTGGCATCGAAACCAACAGTCCGGTTTACTATTATAATGTAGAAACTCGTCAAAGTATTATAGACAATAATGTCGGTACCTCAGCCATGGTCACGTTCATTGGTTTATATCTTGGGATTATCTTCCTTATCTCTAGCGCAGCGGTGCTTGCTCTAAAAGAACTGTCCGAAAGTAGCGATAATCGTGCTAAGTATGCTATTCTTCGCAAGATTGGTGCCAGTAATAAATTACTCAATGCTGCTCTTTTCTGGCAAATCTTCATTTTCTTCCTCTTCCCGCTCCTTATTGCTATTTTGCACTCAATCTTCGGCTTGAAGTTCTGTAGCTACATACTTAGTAGCATCGGCGGAACTGATATTACTGGCAGTCTTCCGTGGGTAACTCTAATTCTCGGCGCTATTTATGGTGGGTACTTCGTTATTACGTATCTTTGTAGTCGTAATATTATCCGCGAGCACCGCAGCTAAACCTCATCACGAGAATGCTCCAGATAAAACTCTGGAGCATTTTTGCTATTGGTGTTATAATTAAGCTTATGGAGCTGATACTCATAGTTTTGCTTGTGCTAGCAATTATACTGCTAGTTATTCTGGTTTTGCGCAAGCCTCAAATCCCAACCGTTGATACATCCCGTCTAGAGGAGCGCCTTATTCGTGTCGAAGCCGAGCTTGACAAGCTCGCTCCTAAAATTACCGAAGAGTTTCGTGAAAGCCGCAAAGAGATCTCTAACGGCATGCAAGGCAATCGCAAAGAAATCGCTGATAACCTACAAAATATACAAAAGACCGTTGATAGTCGCGTCAAGAGTCTTCAAGATGACAACGCCAAAAAACTCGAAGAGATGCGCCAAACCGTAGATGAAAAGCTGCAGAAATCCGTTGAGCATCGCTTTAACGAAAGTTTCAAACAAATTTCTGGTCAGCTTACTCAAGTCTATCAAGGGCTCGGTGAAATGAAAACTCTTGCCAACGGCGTCGGTGATCTCAAAAAAGTTATGGAAGGCGTCAAGACGCGTGGTATTTATGGTGAAGTTCAACTTGGCAATATTATCTCTGACATTATGCCACATGAGCAGTATGAAGAAAATATCGCCACCAAAAAAGGCAGCAATGATCGCGTTGAATTCGCCATCAGGATGCCCGGTAAAGACGATCTTACAGTCTACCTTCCAATCGACTCCAAGTTTCCTGTAGAGAATTATAGCCGGTTGCTGGAAGCTTATGACAAAGGGAGCAAAGACGAAATCGAACTTCTGCGCAAAGCCCTCAAGGAAGATGTCAAAGCCCAAGCAAAAAAGATCTCTACTAAATATCTCGACCCGCCCACTACGACCGATTTTGGTGTCATGTTTGTACCTACAGAGAGTTTGTATGCCGAGGTACTACGCATTCCGGGCCTTTCCGATGAAATCCGCCAGAAGTTCAATGTTACGATTTCTTCGCCGTCCACATTGCCCGTCATCCTGTCCGGTCTAACTATGGGCTTCCGCAGTGTCGCTATCGAAAAGCGATCTGCCGAAGTCTGGCAAACTCTTGGTGCAGTCAAGACTCAGTTCAGCAAGTTTGGTGATTTGCTAGCTGCCACCAAGAAAAAGCTTGAAGAGACTGCCAATAAAATCGGATCTGCTGAAGTGACTTCGCGTCAAATTGAGCGTAAACTTAAAGCGGTCGAGAGTTTACCAGAAGGCGAAAGCGTTAAAATGATTGGAGATATTGAGGTATAATATAACTATGCGTACGATCAAAGGCTATCTTGATGAATGGCGTGTTCAAGAATACCTATTGCTCACTTTTTTTATCAGTTGGCTTAGCTGGGGTATTCTCATCTTATTGACAGCATTTAAAGTAGCTGAGTTTACAAGTCCCATCGGTATTATCCTATTTAGTATTGGCGGTTTCGGCCCAACTATCTCAGCCATAATGTGCTTAGAAGGTAAAATTACATTCAAAAAGGTGATCAACTTTATCTTCGATCACAAAAAGAAAACTTTTCATTATTTTCTACTTTTTGCCATACTGGAAATAATGTGTATCGGCCTATCTTCACTAGAGGTAAATCCTGCCATACCATGGTTTAGCCTGCCTGCTGTTCTGCTCGTCTGTACGTTCATTGGCGGTGGCAACGAAGAACTTGGTTGGCGCGGTACGCTACAGCCAGTCATGGAACGCATTATGAGCAAGAAACTAAAGAGTAGAAGCCTTAGCTTTATCTTAGCGACTTTACTAGTCGGTTTGATTTGGGCGCTTTGGCATTTACCACTATGGTTTGTGGCTGGTAGCGGTCAACAAGGTATGAATTTCGGTCAGTTTGCACTTACGGCGGTGTTACTTTCGTTCTGGTTGGCCTGTGTTTATCGTCGCACCCACTCAGTATTCTACTGCATGCTTCTACATGGTTTAGCCAATCTCGCGATGAGCTTTTTTATCGTTAAAATAAATTGGGCATTAATCTTAGGATACACATTTATGGCGGCACTAGCGATTATTCTAGCCAGAAACTCTACTCCAGCCCAAAAGGACGAGAGAAACTAGGGAATGCTAACTCTAGGTGAAATAGCAACTTGGTTTTTAATCTTCCTCACTTATTCTTGCATTGGCTGGTTCATGGAAGTTGTAGTAAGTGTTCAAATGCATCATCGCCCTAGCAACCGCGGTTTCTTAATCGGTCCGCTTTGCCCAATCTATGGCGCAGGCGCGCTCGTCATGACTTTCTTATTACGTAATACCGAAAATATCATCGAAATCTTCATAGTCTCTATAGTTGCTGCAACTGTATTGGAGTATGGTACAAGCTATGTTATGGAAAAGCTTTTTCGTGTGCGATGGTGGGACTATAGCCATGAGAAATTCAATATTAATGGGCGCGTTTGTCTAAAAATGTTGCTAGCCTTTGGTATTATGGGCGTAATTGTTACTCGCATTACTAATCCAATACTACTAGATTTTTATAATAACATCAACGAAATCGGGCGTATTGCTATCGCTACAACATTATTTAGTATAGTTCTAACTGATATTATCGTTACAAGCTGGCTGATTATTGGCTGTCGCGCTACTGCAGGGACTTTACAAGCCGATGCTACAGACGAAATCACGGCCAATATTCATGAGATTCTTATGAACCAAGGCAAACTTCGCCGCCGCCTTGCCAAAGCATTCCCCAATATGGAGATCCAGCAAAAGCCCAAGCGTCGACGTAGCTCTAAACCTAAAACTTCCGCAAAATAGTATATAATTATAGCATGTATCACAAATTTACTGAATTCCTCCAAAACAAAAAACGTGTTTGCATTATTCAAGCCGAGAATCCTGACGGAGATTCGCTTGGCTCGGCGATTGCATTGGATTATATTCTACAGCAAACCGAGAATTATTTATATTGTCCAGTTGATATACCCAAATATTTGCACTACTTTGAAGACTGGTCGCGCGTTGAAATAGAATTTGATTACAAAGCAGACGGCTATATTATTGTCGACACAGCTTCGAGTATCTTACTTTCCAAACTCCTAGATGACACCGCCATTAGGAATTGTCTCTATAATAAGCCCGTTTTAGTAATCGACCACCACGAAAGTGAAGACGATCTAGACTTTCCTCATGAAGCTATCATCGAGCCACTTCCTGCTTGCGCTGATTTGATCTATAAAATCGCTAAGGCCGAAAATCTCACTATTAATAAGCCTGCTGCCGAAGCTATCTATTCCGCAATCTCCTCCGATACATTGGGGCTAGTTAGCCAATCTGTCACGGCAGACACTATGCACACCATGGCAGAGCTTATTGAACTAGGCGCGAACCCAGCCGAACTCGACGAAAGGCGCCGCGAGTTCATGAAGAAGTCCCAAAGAATTCTCAGTTATAAAGCCGATCTCATCAAACGCGTTGATTATTCTCTTGATGGCCAACTTGCCACAGTTTTAATTCCATTCGAAGAAATCCAGCAGTATTCCGACGAATACAACCCTAATGTTTTAATTTTGGAAGAATTACGTCTTGTTGAAGGTGTTGTTGTTGCGATCGCTATCAAGACTTATCCCGATGGAAAAATTACTGGCAAAATTCGCACTAGCAAACCAATTGCCGAGCAAATCGCGGGCTATTTTGGAGGTGGCGGACATCCATATGCGGCTGGCTTTCGCACTTATGATACCAATTATAGTGAAGTTGTGTCAGACGTTGTTAAATTCCTACCAGGTCTTTTAACGGGGTGTGAAGGTATTGATGAACAAGTTATATAATGTCGCAACTTGGTTTTGGCACAAGTTCTTCCATGCTCCGATAAGTCTTACTAAAGCCTATGACAACAACGTTAAGAACGCTCAGATCACAATGGTATTTCTTCATGGCATCAGTGCTAATTCTGATACCTGGAAACGGACATTTGCGCATCTCAGTAAGGAAAAAGACCTAACCACAGTTCGCATAGTCGCATTGGATTTACTAGGATTTGGTAAGTCCCTCAAGGCAGATTGGCTAAAGTATAACGAAGCAGAATATAGCAAAGCATTAGATGTCGCTTTGCGTAGGCTTAAAATGAAAGGCAAACGCATCTTGGTAGGGCACTCAATGGGCTCACTTATTGCCGCTAATTATGCCATTAATTTCGAAAATCGTATCGAACTTGATCGTCTTATCTTAGTTTCTCCTCCCGTACTTATGGCTGACGAGCTCGCTAAACTCCCCGATAAGGCTTACGCGAAATCCTATAGCGCACTGCACAGGATTGCCGTTACCGTGCCTGCCGCTGAAACCATTGCAAAACTCGTACAGCGCTTTAGTAGTTTTCGGAGCGAGTACGTAAAGACCGCTGCTTTTGAACGCTCTATGGAGAATATCATATTGAACCGCAAAAATTATCAAACCTTTACCAATCTACGTATACCTACGGTCATTATACACGGACACTTCGACCCCCTTGTAATGGGGTCAAATTTACGTCGTGCCGCTAAAAGGAACCCACGCTATATTAAATATGTTAGTGTTATCGGACAACACGATTTATCGGTAGGGAAACGTGCTAAAATATTACTAGAAATAAGAAAAATGTTAAAAGAAGAGCGCAAGCATGAAACTATTTAATACTCTCACCCGCAAAGAAGACAATTTTAGTCCTTTTAATCCAAAGGAAGTCAAGATTTATACATGTGGACCTACAGTTTATAGCCAACCGCATATTGGCAACTTTGCAGCCTACATCTACTGGGATTTGCTTGTACGTACATTATTAATGAATGGCTACGGTGTTAAGAGAGTTCTCAACTTTACGGATGTTGGGCATCTCACCTCCGATGCTGATGAAGGCGAGGATAAGTTAGAAAAAGGTGCTCGTCAAAGTGGCGAAACAGTTTGGCAGGTCGCCGAACGCTACATTAAGGCCTTTCGGGAGGATTTCCAAGAGCTCAATTGTATAGCCCCTGATGTATGGGCTCGCGCTACTGATTACATTGAAGAAGACAAGGACATTGTCGAAACACTCATGGAGAAAGGCTATACTTACGAGACTAAAGACGGCGTATATTTTGATACTAGCAAATTCTCAGAATACGCAAATTTTGCCCATTTAGACCTAGACAACTTGCGAGCTGGAGCCCGTGTAGAATATTCTAGTGAAAAGAAAAACCCGTCTGATTTCGCAGTCTGGAAATTCATTCAACCTGACGAACAGCATGCTATGCGCTGGGATTTTCTAGGCAGGCCAGGCTACCCAGGATGGCATCTTGAATGTTCCACAATTATCCACACGGAGCTTGGCGAAACCATTGATATTCATACTGGTGGTATTGATCACATTCCTGTACATCATACCAATGAGATTGCTCAAAGTGAAGCTGCCTTCGACAAAAAATTATCCAAATTTTGGCTCCATTGTAATTTCCTCACGATCGACAAGCACAAGATATCTAAATCGCTTGGTAACATATGGACTCTTGCCGACCTAGCCAAAAAAGGCTACAATGCAATGGATTTCAAACTATGGGTTCTGCAAGGTCATTATCAGTCAGAGCGTGATTTTAGCTTTGAAAATCTCGAAGCAGCCCGCGTTCGTCGTCTCAACTGGCGTAATCGTATAGCCCTATGCTACCAGCACGAAGGTAAAGATATAGACTTTACACCCATTCTAACCGCCGTAAGCGATAATCTCAATTCTCCGAAGGCTTGTGCGCTCATTGATGAGATCAAAGATGAGAGCTTGCATTTCTGGGAACAAGTGGATGTCTTATTTGGCTTGCGACTTTATCAAGATTCGCCAGATATAACGATCGAACAGAAACACCTCCTTGCTCTTCGCAGCGATGCTAAGGTCAAAAAATACTACGCCGAAGCCGACCGTATTCGTGACGAACTTCTAGCGCAGGGCATCGCTATCAAAGACACCACCAATGGACAAATTTGGCAGTACTCCCGTTAGCTTAAGTTCACCTGAGAAAGTCATCATAGTAACCATGCGAGCATGTTGAAAGTATGGTAAAATAAAATATATGGGAAAAGTTATTGAAGTTCATGACTTAGTGAAAGTCTACGGCAAGCGTAGCACTGCTTTCGAAGCACTTAAAGGAGTTGACCTAGAGATTGAGGCTGGCGAATCGGTTGCCATCGTTGGCAAGTCTGGCTCCGGTAAATCTACACTAATGCACTTGCTGGCGCTTCTAGATAAGCCTACTGCCGGAACTATCAAAATCGATGGAATTGATTCGACAAAGCTCAGTAATCGCGAACTAAATAAGCTGCGCAATCGTACATTTGGCTTTGTGTTTCAGCAATTTTTCATGAACCCAAATGACACCGTCATAGAAAATGTAATGTTGCCACTTAAGATTGCTGGTGTCGCCGGAAAAGAACGACGCAACCGAGCTGAGCGCGCGCTTGAGACCGTCGGTCTTAGTGAGCGCAAAAAATTCAAGGCTACAGATCTATCTGGCGGTCAAAAACAACGCGTATGTATTGCTCGAGCGATAGTGAATAGCCCTAAAATCATCTTTGCCGATGAGCCAACTGGCAACCTTGACTCAGCTACCGGTGAACAAGTAATCAAATTACTTTTTGATCTAAACAAAGACAAAAATGCCACTCTGATCATCGTTACCCATGATGAAGATCTTGCTAAGCTCTGTGACCGACAGATCCGTATTATGGATGGTCGGATCGTTGAGGGACTCGAAGATAATCCTCATGGAGAATGGGTTGATGGTAAATGGAAAATGAAAGCAAAAGCGGAGGCCTAGATGGGATTCTTTGAAATTATTAAAAGCGCGAACCATAACTTATTTAGAAATAAAGCTCGTACTTTTTTGACAATTCTGGCCATCTTCATTGGAAGTTTTACTATTAGCTTGAATGCTGCTATCAATGCTGGTGTAAATAGCTTCATTGACGAACAGACCGACAGTCTAGGTGGGGAAGATTACATTATGATTATGCCAGAGGGATCTGTTAATACTATGAGCTCGATGATGATGGGGAGCAGCAGCAACAACGATCCACGTGAATACGATCCTAACCGAACCCTAACTGCTTTTTCCAAAGAACAACTTGAGAAGCTCAAAAAAATTGACGGCATTGACGGCGAGAACCTTTACGTTGCCAAGCAAATTCCGGTAGAATACATTACGAGCACCGACACTGACAAAAAGTACACCATTAACATTGGTGCTATGCCACCAGGAGATTTCAATGTTTCAACTACTGCAGGCGTCTTGCCAAACCGAGACTCTAAAGAATACGAGATCACTCTTGAGCCTGGCTACCCAAAAGCTCTCGGCTTTGGTTCTGACGAAAATGCTATCGGTAAGACTGTTGAGTTGGTGATTACAGACCCAGTCACAAAGAAGCCACTCACATATAAAGCTAAAGTTGTCGGTGTTCAAGCAAAAGGCGTAGTTGCTGTAAATGGTGCGATAGTGAGCCCATCTCTTGAAGAAGCTATGCATGACGCCATTACTAAGTATTACCCTGCGGAACAAAGAGAACAGGCTTATGTAGTGCAAACGCGCTTTGACACTAGCAAATATACTGAAGCAGAGATCAAAGATATCCTCAAAGAAAACGGCTTTTATGGCCTTACGGTATCAGATATGATGGGCGCCATCCGTACCTTCTTTGATATTATCATGGTTGTCTTCACGATATTTGGCGGTATTGCTCTGCTAGCAGCGGCGATTGGCATTATCAATACTTTGCTCATGTCTGTCGAAGAGCGCACTAGAGAGATTGGTCTTGATAAGGCGCTTGGCATGCCATCAGGTAAAATCTTCCTCAACTTTTCTATTGAAGCGATCTCGCTCGGGTTCTGGGGGTCAGTCCTAGGCATAGTTATTGCAATGCTAGTGGGCTATACAGCTAACGTTGTCTTGCATCAACCAGGCGGCTTCCTAGAAGTCTTTCCGACTTTCAGCCTATTTAGATTCACACTAGAGAATATGATACCTATCGTTGTCACGGTTATGATTATAGCATTTGTTGCTGGCACAGTTCCAGCTTGGAAAGCTGCCCATAAGAATCCCATCGATGCGCTGAGGTACGAGTAGTCAATGGAATCAATACGCATTGAAAAGCTCATTCCAGGCGGTCAAGCCCTGGGCACTCTATCAAGTGGCAAGAAGGTTATGCTGTGGGGTGCTCTGCCTGGTGAGCTAGTATTGGAGTGGCAAGTTACCAAAGATAAGTATAGTTATTGCGAAGGCATCGCTACCCAGGTTACCGATGATTCCCAGAGTCGCATCAAACCTCGCGATGAGGCATATCTAGCCACTTCACCTTGGCAAATCATGGTTTATTCCTACGAACTTCAACAAAAACAGTCCCTACTTATAGAAATCATTCGTCAGCAAAAGCTCACAGACATTGTGCCGTCATCCGTTAAAACTGACGGCATAGACTTCTTTTATCGCAACAAGATGGAGTATGCACTCTACTATGCTCACGAAGACCAAAGAATCTACCCAGCCTTTCGGGCGCGCGGTACGCACCGTAAGCTCCCCATCCCGCAATCAAGCATTGAGCGCCCCGAAATCTGGCAAGCTGCTCAAAAAATCATCGCAAATATGAATACTCGAGGCGATGAAGCTCGTAAGTATCAATCATTACTTCTTCGCTGCAATCAATCCGGTGAAGTCAGTGGCGGCCTGCTTGAAAACGGCAAAAAGCACCCCTCATTCGCCAACCTTACCGATACCATCCTTGGCAAAGAATATAGCTACTCCCCCAACGGCTTCTTTCAGATTAATCTACCAGTCTACGAGATGGTGCTCCAAGAAATCCAAACCTGGGTCAAGTGCAACAATGTACTGGATCTCTATGCTGGTGTTGGTACTATTGGCTTGTCTGTGGCGCGCGATAAGAAACTTACACTAGTAGAATGCGATAAATCTGCCTATCGCGAGATGAAACGCAATTGCCAGGGAACGGGAGCTCAGCCAGTCCTTGCCAAAAGCGAAGAAGTGCTTGGTTACATCCAGCCTCACCAAACTGTCATTATTGACCCGCCACGTGCTGGTTGTTTGCCTGAAGTTATCGAAAAAATCAAACAAATTTTACCAGAACAACTCATTTATCTTTCGTGTAACCCTATTACCCAGATGCGCGATATCAGTATGCTTACAGCCGTTTATAACATTAAATGTTGCACGCCGTATAATTTTTTCCCACGTACTCCACATCTAGAAAATTTGGTCGTTTTGGAGAGAAAATAGATGCCGCTGAATATCGAACAGCAAGCTGCCGTTGAATATCTTGAGGGACCACTCTTAGTCTTGGCGGGGCCTGGCACCGGTAAGACTCAGCTTCTCTCGGCCAAAGTCGCCTATATTCTGCAGAATATAGATACTAATCCCGAGAATATACTCTGCTTAACTTTCACCGACGCTGGAGCCGAAAATATGCGCGCCCGTCTCCAAAGTATGATTGGTAAAGCTGCGCTTGATGTAAATATTCATACTTATCACGCCTTCGGATCCAATATACTCGATCGCTACAAGAATTATGCCGAAACATTTGATCGTAAATTAGACGCTCCTATTGATGAGACTACTCAATATAAGATTATTCACGAGATTCAAAAGAAACTTCCTGTACTAGATATTCTGCGCGACAGTGATACTAAAGACATCATCTCCACTATTGGCAATGCTAAATCTGCACGCCTTACTGCGGCAGATCTTCAGAAGATTGCCGAAACTAATATCCACGACAGTATAGACCTTGCTGATGAGATTTCTCCATTTCTATTAGAGCTCAAACCCCGTGAAAAAGTTGATGTCGCTCTTCAGGAAACATACCAACCGATCCTAGAGATCTTACTTAAACACAGATCTACCGAACCTATCGTCGGTAATGTTGAGCGTATCGCCAATGTGCTTGCAAAAGATCTGCATAAAATCATTCAAGAAGTTACCGCCGAGGAAAAACCCAAGCTCAAAAAACTCTCCGATTGGAAGACCAAAAATTTTGAAGCCTATGTTCGTGACCCTAAGCACCCTGAGACCAAAACCTATCGGCTTAAGGATCACATTGCTAATAAAAAACTTGCCTCACTCGCTAATATTATGCAGAAATACGAAGATAGGTTGCGTGAAGATGGCCTTTATGATTTTAATGATATGATTGAATGTGCAATTCAATATCTTAAGGAAGACGACGGTTTTCGCTTACAGCTTTCTGAATTATTCCAATACATTTTACTAGACGAATTTCAAGACACCAACGCTTCACAGTTTGAGCTCATCAAACTTCTCACGCAATACGAAAAACCCATCGTAATGGCAGTAGGTGATGACGATCAGGCAATTTTTGAGTTTCAAGGTGCTAATGCTTCAAACTTGCGGGATTTCCAAGATTACTATAATGCTAAAATCATTACCCTGCTCAATAATTACCGTAGCACTGGCGAGATACTTAGTTTATCGCGTAAGGTTGCCGATCAAATTGAAGATAGCTTTGCTAAAAACTATCAAATCGACAAAGCTTTAACCTCAATGAAAGATCTCTGGGAACAAGACCACACCACGCCGCCTCAAGTCATGCGGCATGAATTCCCCGGAACAGTAGCTGAATATCATTGGATCGCTCGAGAGATTCGCAAATTGGTTGACTCAGGTGAGGACCCTACCGAAATAGCTATTATCGCCCCCAAACACAAAAACATTGCCCCCATCTTGCCATACCTCAAAAATCAGAATCTAGATGTCACTTATGAAAAACGCGACAATATCCTACTTGATGATAAAATAGCTAAGCTTGCCCAGCTTGCTCGCTTTGTTTATCGCTTGGCACATCGCGAGCAGCCCGTAGAAAATTTGCTTGAAATATTATCATACGACTTTTGGCAAGTACCACCTGTAATAGCTATTAAAGCTATTGAGAAAAAATGGGATTCTACTAAAAGCGTCGTAGACTATCTCGAAGGCGATCCGCAGCTCGAACCTATCGCAGAGCTTCTTGCTAGTCTGGCCGCTACTGCTGAGACCGTTCCACTTGAACTCTGGTTAGATTATCTCACTGGCAGCGCTAACCTAGGTAGTTTACACTCCCCAATCCTGGATTATTATCAAAAATCTTGTAGTGAAGCAGAGCTGCTAGAGTTTTATGAGAATTTGGCCACTCTGCGTCAAAAAGTTCTTACTCATGCTCACGGTACACACGCTACCGAAGTCGATTTTATACCCAAGCTCCATGATTTTGTCGTCACGATGGACGATTTTGAGCTGGCCGGCAGCGAAATTATGCGTGTTAGCGTTTATCGCGACAGCGGTCGTGCTATCCAGGTAATGACCAGTCACAAGAGTAAAGGTTTGGAGTTTAAGCACGTCTTCCTGACTTCTGTTGATGATGCGGCCTGGGGCAAATCAAAAGGGAATAATAACCTCCTGACCTTACCCAAAAACCTTTCTTATATCCGTCATACTGGCATCACGGACGATGAGCAGCTACGTCTGTTTTTCGTAGCGCTTACTCGCGCCAAAGACACACTATACCTTACCAGTAGTATTCATAAAGAAGATGGTAGTGAGCTCAAGCGCCTACGTTACCTCTCTGAAAGTAGCCGCGATGATGCTGAGCAGATTTCGCCGTATTTACTAGAGCCTGCACGCACCATTATCTCTCATAATGAACTCAGCACTGCCGAAAAAATCGAAACCATGCGCCTAGGTTGGGTATCCACCTATCAATGGCTCACTCCCGATGCCATTACTATTCTACGTGAACGCATGAAAACCTACCGTCTTAGCGCTACTGACCTGACTGATTTTATCGATATCATCTACGCTGGGCCCCAATCCGTCTATCAGAAAAGGATTTTACGCGCACCTAGCGAACCGGCTAATTTTTCACTTTGTTATGGCAATATCCTACATACAGTTTTTGAACAAATCACTTCTCATGGTCTCTCCGACCAGCAAGCTTTGGATCTCTTTCGCAGTGAAGCTAAAAAATCCATCTTGGAAGACGAAGAGAAGCAAGACCTTCTCGACAAAGGCGAATATAGCCTTAAGATCGCCTTGCAGGAGTTCGGTGGTATTCTTCGTCACGAAAATGCTAAAGCCGAGCTCAATCTTTCTTCTGAACATCTTACCTTTAACGGCGTACCTATTACTGGGAAAATCGACCACCTCGAGATTGACCATGCCACCAAGACTATCGAAATCTACGACTACAAGACCGGCAAATTCCACGACAAAAAATGGAACAGCCAACCTAGCCTCTTCAAGTACAGTCTACAACTGATTTTCTACAAACTTTTGCTTAATCTCTCGCTTAATTACCGTAATTACAAAGTCACCAAGGGCCACATCCTCTTCGTCACACCTGATGGTGACGATCAGGTTCACGATAAAGAATATTTGTTTAATGACGCCGAAGATTCACGACTTAAGCAGCTCATCGGAATAGTCCATCACTACCTTACTACGCTCGATTTTCTCCAAGACGACGATATCTTCCTGCCACCCGATAAGAACAAGTCCATGAAGCACATCAATGCTTTTATTGATCAGCTCATAGAAAAAGTCGAAGGCAAGAAATAATCCTAAGTTGTAATTTGGATACCACTCACCCCTAACCATACCGCTCATGCTTGCGGTTTTGTAACCACTGTAGTAAAATAGGAGAACTAAGCAAACTTCTCGCTTAGTATGTTCCTTATTCATTCTGGGGCCCATTCGATGAAAGGATGTGATTATGAATGGGATTTTTCGATGAAATGTTTGGTGTTGCTCCTCCGCCCGAACCTGCCTCTCATGGCTTGTTTGATTCGCTCTTTGGAGGTTTTTCCCCGAGTCGCTCTGAGAGCCATGTGCCATTCGGCGGCTACAGTGAACCCATCATGCCCGCCGCTTCACAGACGCGTGGCTATGGCGGCCAGATGTTCGGCAGCTTCGGCGAAGCCGACAAAAGCCGTTTGATGAGTGGCATCGTCACAGACCCGGATACCGGCTACGTTGGCACTCCGGCAGAAATCTACGACCGTTACAAAGCCGAAGGTCGCGATCCGCGTCCGTTGGTGGCACGCTTCCACCGCTATTAAGCCAGCTCTTCTCGACAAAGCACCTACTCCCATCAAAAAGCCTCGACCATTGGTCGGGGCTTTTCTATCGCTCGGTACTAGCTTACTTGCTAGCTTCTCTTTCAGCTTTAGCAGCCTTTTTCTCAGCTTCTTTTTCAGCTTTCTTGGTCTTGTTGCCAAGAGTAGCGCGAAGCTTGGCTGCACGCTCGGCGCGAGCTTTGAAACGATCAACGCGACCTTCGGTATCGATAATCTTCTCTTCACCAGTAAAGAATGGATGTGAAGCCGAAGAGATCTGTACTTTGATCAAAGGATATTCTTGACCATCGGTCCACTTAATCGTCTCGTCGCTAGTAGCTGTGGAGCGAGTCAAGAACGAATAATTCGCGGCCTCGTCCATAAAAACAACAAAGCGATAATCTTGTGGTTGTGCAACTTTATTACTCATAACTCCCCCCAGTTTACCACACTTTCTCTAAGCTGTAAACCCCTAGATTTTGATTGACTTTTTGTATAATGTAAGTTATAATGAAGAGGTAAAGTACTAAACGAAACAGCTACGGGAGGTTTCCTGGGTAATCGCAAGCTAATACGTGTGTATTAACGGTGCAATACCTCAGCCCCATAGCAAAGAGAAAGGAAAACCAAATGACAATCGATCCAAAAAACATCGATATGAAAGCCCTGCTCGACGCAGGTGCGCATTTTGGTCACAAGACCAGCCGCTGGCACCCAAAGATGGCACCATACATCCACAGCAAACGCCAAGGCGGACACATCATCAACCTTGAGAAGACTGCCGAAGCCCTCGAAAAGGCTCTTCCTGAGCTCACTAAGATTGCTGCTAGCGGCAAGAAAATTCTCTTCGTTGGCACCAAAAAGCAGCTTAAGGATATCACCAAAGCTGCTGCCGAGTCTGTCAATATGCCCTACGTTACCGTGCGTTGGGTAGGCGGTATTTTGACCAATGTTGAGACCATCAATCGCCAAATCAAGAAACTCAAGGATTTGGAACGCCGCATGGCTTCCGGTGAGCTAGAAGCCCGCTATTCTAAACTCGAAGTCCAGCGTTATCAAGAAGAAATCGACCTCTTAAACGAGCGCTACGGTGGTGTCAAAGAAATGACCGAACAGCCAGCTGCTATCATCGTAGTTGATGCCTGCCAAGACAAGAACGCCATCAAGGAAGCTAAGACCCTTGGCATTCCAGTCTTCGCCATTACTGATACGAATGTCGATCCTACCAACATCGACTACGTTATCCCAGCCAACGATGACGCCGTCAAGGCCGTCCAATTATTACTCGATTACTTTGTCGCCGCTATCAAAGCTGGCGAAGGCAAGCAAGAAGCTTAAAACCAAAACTCTACCCACTAGGTAGAGTTTCCCAGCAAGCTAACAGGGGTAGAGAAATCTCAAACTCTACCCAACAGGTAGAGTTTTATAAAACTAAAGGAGGCAAAATGAGCCAAGAATTTAAAGACAAAGCCAACGAGGCCAAGGCAATTTCTATCGAACTTATCAAAAAACTCAAAGAATTATCTGGTGTTGGCCTTACCGATGCTAAGCAAGCCCTCGTCGAAGCCAAAGGTGACTTCGATAAAGCTCTTGATGCCATGCGCAAGAAAGGTATGACTAAAGCCGAGAAACGTGGCGACCGCGAAACTCGTGAAGGCATCATCGAAACTTACGTCCATGATGGTCGCCTGGGCGCCATTGTGGAGGTCAACTGCGAAACTAGTTTCGTCGCCAAGACCGAAGAGTTCAAAGAACTCGCTCACAAGATCGCCATGCAAGTCGCTTCCATGAACCCGGTCTATGTCAGTCTCGAAGACATTCCGGCAGACGTTTTAGATAAGAAAAAGGCCGAATTTGAAGCTAATTTCAAAGGCCCAGAAAACATGAAAGACCAAATCATCGGTGGCCAGATCAAAAAAGCTTTCTCCGATCAAGTTTTGATGGAGCAACCATATATTTTGGATGACAATATGACTGTAGCTGGATTCATTAAAGAAGCTATTGCTAAGACCGGCGAAAACATCACTGTTCGTCAATTCAAACGCCTTGAGCTCGGTGTCACCGAATAGCCAAAAAACAAATGCTGGGAGTGTATCTGTGGCAAGTCCCAGCATATTTTGCAAATAACCTAAAGGAGGTAACAACAAAACTATGTTCGATGATACTGAATATCGCAAAGCCATGGAGGGCGCCGTTAATCGGTTTAACGATGAAATGAAAAAAGTCCGCACCGGACGCGCTCACCCAGACATGCTTGCCAACATCAAGGTTGAAGTCTATGGGCAATATTCACCACTCAACCAAGTTGCTAATGTTGTCGCTACTGACGCTACGCTCTTACAAATCACACCATTTGACCCTAGTACTATCCAGGCTATTGCCGGTGCCATTCGTAGCGACGCCACGCTCGGCCTTAACCCTTCCGATGACGGGCGTGTAGTGCGCGTGCCAGTGCCGCCGCTCACCGAAGAGCGTCGTAAAGAGATCGTCAAAAATGCTTCTAGCAAAGTTGAAGATGCCAAGGTAGCCATCCGCAATATTCGTGAAGATGCCCGCAAAGAGCTCAAGAATGCTGAGCTTCCCGAGGATATAAAAAAACGTGCCGAGAAATCCGTTGATGAACTCACCAAAACTTTCACCGACAAGATTGACGAAGCTTTCAAAGTTAAATCCGCGGAGATTATGTCGATCTAATGGCAGCTAATCTCACCCACATTGGCTTTATCGCTGATGGCAATCGCCGATGGGCTCGTGAACGCGGCTTACCTACGCTCAAGGGTCACAGTAAGGGCTTTGATCAAGTCCAAATGATTGTTGATGAGCTAAAAAACAGCAACGAGGTCAAGTTTGTCTCCTTCTTCGTTTTTAGCACCGAAAACTGGGATCGTTCCGAAGAAGAAATCAATTACCTTATGAAGCTGATTGGTAATTCCATTAAAACCCTTGCCCAAAAAGCCCAAAAAGACAATCTCCGTATCATATTAATGGGACGCCCAGAGCCAGTCGACCCCAAACTCTGGCAAAGCCTCATACAGATTGAGGTGGACACCAAAGACAACACTGGGCTTACTGTGGCTTTCTGCTTTAATTATGGTGGCCATTGGGAGATTGCCGACGCCGCGCGTAAAATGTGCGAAGCTGGCGAAACTAACTTTACCCCCGAGAGCTTTCGCAAGTATCTCTACCATCCAGAAGTGCCTGATTGTGATCTCGTCGTCCGCACCAGCGGGGAAGAACGCATTTCTGGATTTCAACTTTGGCGCGCCAGCTACTCCGAATTCCTTTTTCTTGATAAACACTTCCCAGCAATTGAGCCCGCTGATGTCCAATTCGTCCTTGACGAATACCACAAACGTCAACGCCGCTTCGGTAAATAATTCAGAAAGTGGTACTCCGCTCTGGGTGCCATTTTTTGTTGTCTAAAGATAAAAATAAGCTAAATTCCACCATATGCCCATCATCTATGCTATCATAGATACATGAATATACTTTTTGGGATTATTATTGGTCTATTGATTTTAATGTTGCTAGTCGTCGCACATGAATTTGGACATTTCATCATGGCACGTCGCAATGGCGTCAAAGTCTTAGAATTTGGTATTTGTATGCCGCCACGCGCTGTCGCCTGGGTGTACAAGACCGTTGAGATTAAAGACCAAAATGGCAAGCCCATAACTAAGAAAAAATGGGTTAAGATCCCAAAGTCTGAATGGGGTAAAGACCAAGATGGTCTTATCTTCAGCCTCAACTGGCTACCAATCGGTGGATTTTGCTCCATGTATGGTGAATCCGCCGCCGACAAGCGCAAAGACACCTTCGGTGCGGCTAGCTTTTGGGCTAAGACCAAGATTCTCTTCGGTGGCGTAGCCATGAACTGGCTTGTAGCTTTTGGTATTCTTACTATTCTCGCTTGGACTGGTATGCCGCAGTTTATTCCCAATCAATTCTACCTCGGCAATGACGCCAAGACCATCAATACCACACGCAGCGTAGTAGTGCAGGACGTTATGGCGGGGTCTCCCGCCGAGAAAGCCGGTTTTGCTAAAGATGATGAGATCATTGCCATCAATGGACAAAAAGTCACCAATGCTAATGAGGTCACTACCTTCGGCAAAGAACATGCCGGACAAGAAGTTTCATATATTATCAAACGTGGCGATGAGGAAAAAACTCTAGCCACTAAGCTTAACCCTGCCGACGCTGAATATGCCCTTGGTGTTAGTATGGCAAGTTTTGGACAAACCTTTATTCGCTCTACTTGGTCGGCACCTATTGTCGGCGCAGGGCTCACTGTCCAACTTACCGGTGAGACTTTCAAGGGTCTTGGCGAGCTAGTTTGGAATCTTATCTCTGGTGTCGCACGGCAATTCAGCTTTGATGATGCTACCCGTGAGGAGGGTCGCGTCGATATTGGCGCGGCTGGCGATGCTGTTTCTGGCCCAGTCGGCATTGTTGGCGTCATTTTTCCGGCTTTCGCTAGCAGCGGACTTACAAATCTCGCCTTCCTAGCTGCACTTATTTCAGTTTCACTGGCTTGTATGAACGTTCTGCCGATTCCTGCTCTTGATGGTGGTCGTTGGCTCCTCATTGCCATTTATAAATTGCGTCGCAAAGAACTCACCAAAGAAACCGAAGAAAAAATCGTTTCCCGCGCCTTCATGGTCTTGCTAGCTCTAATTGTTTTAGTAACCGCATTAGATATTCTCAAATTTTTCTAAATAGGGATATATAAAATGGACACACAATCAACAAAAGTCTCAGCAACCCGTCAAAAATCTCAAAGTCCATTGAGGTCCGCCAAATCTACCGCAAAATCTCCTCGAAAGATCCACAAATACGATATATTCTTTACCATCTTTGTCCTTGCCTGGACTATGCTTGCCACCGTAGCTGGGCAAATTCTAGCCGCTTATCCTTTGCATTGGATTCTTGGTGATAAGCTTCAAGAGCCAGGTTGGATGCTACTATATTACTTACTTACCTACGCCATTGGCCTAGGCATGTTGATTTGGATTCCACCTGCTCTCGTCAAGCTCTATCGCAAAAATCATCCCGACCTCAACAACAAAGCCGTTGCTCAAGTTGAACAAGATCTTGCTTCGACGCCAACTGAGATGGGAGTACAGCATTTACCTACTTTTATAGATATTGGCTTGGCGCCTATTGGCTATGTGATCTATCTTTTTATGGCTGCCGTACTCACCAGCCTCATGAGTGCCTTTACTTGGTTTAATGTCGACCAAGCTCAAGATGTTGGCTTTGGCTATTTTGTTACCGATCTTGATCGCATATTTGCTTTGCTTGCAGTCGTCTTTATCGCTCCCATTGCTGAAGAATTAATCATGCGAGGTTGGCTATATGGCAAGGTTCGTCGCAAATTGCAAGCTCCAGTGGCCATCCTGCTTGTTTCGTTTGTTTTTGCTGTCTTACATGGGCAATGGAATGTCGGAGTGAGCGTATTCGCCCTTAGTATTATACTCTGCACACTTCGCGAGATTACAGGCACCATCTGGAGCGGAATGTTGTTGCATATCTTATCTAATGGTATAGCCTTTTACCTATTATATATTGCAATATAATTAATTTGTTTTAATGAAAATATGCTATAATACGAGTTATTATGCGTTTTAGTAAAACTTTTGTAAAAACTCTTCGCTCTGCCCCTAAAGATGAAACTGCTCGTGGTGCACAGTACCTCTGTCGCGCCGGCTTTGTTCACAAAGAACTTGCCGGGGTTTACGATTATCTACCCCTAGGTCTTAAGACTTTAGATAATATCAAACGTATCATTCGTGACGAGCTTGATAAGATCGGTTGCCAGGAAGTTCTCTTGTCCACCCTCCAAAACCCCGAGCCTTGGCAAAAAACTGACCGTTGGGATATCAAAAAAATGGACATCTGGTTTCGTACGCAGCTTGCCGCTGGCGGCGAACTTGGTCTTGCCCCTACCCACGAGGAACCCGTTGTTGAACTTATGAAAAGCTACATCGGCAGCTACAAAGATCTTCCAGTTGCCGCCTATCAGATCCAAACCAAATTCCGTAACGAACTACGCGCCAAATCTGGCATTATGCGCGGCCGCGAGTTTATTATGAAAGACCTCTACAGCTTTGCAGCCACTGAGGAGCAGCACGACGAATTCTACCACAAAGCCGAAGTTGCCTACAAAAAGATCTTCGATCGTTTAGGTATTGGCGATGACACCTATCAAACCTTTGCTAGCGGTGGCGTTTTCTCTAAATATAGTCACGAATTTCAAACTGTTGTAGGTGTCGGCGAAGATACTATCTACTATAATAAAGACAGAAGTGTTGTCCTCAACGAAGAAGTTCTAAATGACGAAGTGCTTGCCGAAATGGGCGTCAAACGCGAAGAGCTCGAGTCTACCAAAGCCGCCGAAGTTGGCAACATATTCACCCTCAAGACCAAATATTCCGAACCTCTAGATCTACAATTTACCGACAAAGACGGCACCCGCAAGACTGTTCTCATGGGCTGCTATGGTATTGGCGTTTCGCGTCTCATGGGCGTCATTGCCGAGAAACTCTGTGACGATAAAGGTCTCATCTGGCCAGCCGAAGTTGCGCCGTATCAATATTATCTTGTTGGTATTGGCGACAAAGGCACCAAGTTCGCTAACGATCTTTATCATGGGAACGAAGATAACACCCTCTTTGACGATCGCGACATGCGCCCTGGCGAAAAATTTGCCGATAGTGAATTGATCGGGTTGCCGTATCGTGTTGTGGTTTCAGATCGTGGCCTCGAAAATAACGAAATCGAAGTCACCAAGCGTAGCAGCGGCGAAACCCGAAAATACCGCGCTGAAGAATTTTCGCTTAAGCATATTGACTTTTAGAAAATTGTGTAATAAACTGTGAGGAGTTATGAAAAAAGTAGTCAACCTTACGAAAGCTGGTAAAGCTGAGTTAGAACAAGAATTAGCCAATTTGATTGCACAACGTCCCGCTATTGCCGAACGTATTGCGACTGCTCGTGCTTTTGGTGACCTCTCCGAAAACCAAGAATACACTGATGCTCGTGCCGAACAAAAAGTCGTCGAAAATCGCATCCTCGAGATCCAAGATACCCTCAAGAACGCCGTTCTTATCAAAACTCGCAAAAGTGATAAAGTAAATATCGGTTCTACAGTAAACATTAGTATGGGTGGTAAGGATTTTACTTATAGCGTAGTCGGACCAGTTGAAGCCAATCCGCTTGAAGGCAAAATCTCACACGAATCCCCTATCGGCAAAGAGCTTCTTGGTCGTAAAGTCGGTGACGAATTCGCCTTCAACGGCAAACAAGTTAAGATTAAGAGTGTCGAATAACGGGATAATACCCCTATCCTCTCATTATAGCACACTTTTGTTAAAAAGTCAATATCCTTAGCAGAATTTGCCATAACTCGGTAAAGCGTGTTACAATATACAGTATTATGACAACATTAAGCGATTACCGTGAAGAAAGATTAAAGAAGTTAACTGAGATACGATCTCAAGGCATTGACCCATACCCTTCTAAATCATATAGAAATACCAAAATCTCCACTATTCTCAACCATTTTGATGAAAAAGATGGTCAAGAGGTCTGTGTGGCGGGTCGTATTATAGCCATACGTTCCTTCGGCAAAATCGCTTTTGTCAAAATTCGAGATTATTTCGGTGAAATCCAAATCTTTATGCAAGCCACCGACGATGTCAAAGAAGGTGAGTTTGGTGTCAAGCAACTCAAGCTTCTCGATACAGGCGACTTTGTCGAGGCTAATGGTGTCGTTGGTAAGTCTAGCACTGGCGAAATCTCCGTTTTTGCCAATAGTATTCGTTTGCTCACCAAAGCCCTTCGACCACTCCCTGGTCATGATGGTCTAAAAAATAAAGAGGAACGTTATCGACGTCGTTATGTCGACATGAACGTCAACCCAGAAGTGCGTGAACGCCTAGTGCGTCGATCCAAATTCTGGCAAGCTACTCGAGAATTCATGATAAACCACGGCTTCATTGAAGTGAATACCCCAGTACTCGAACTCACCACAGGCGGTGCCGACGCCAATCCTTTCGTTACTCATATGGATGCCCTAGATACAGATTATTATTTGCGCATTTCTCAAGAGTTACCTCTCAAGCGCCTTCTTGGGGGTGGATTTGAAAAAGTTTTTGATATCGGCCCACGTTTTCGTAATGAAGGCGTTGACGATGAACATCTTCCAGAGCATATCGCCTTTGAGAGCTATGCTGCTTACGAAGACTACGAAGATGGCATGGAGCTTTACGAAGCCATGATTAAATATGTTGCCCAGCAAACTTGGGGTACTCTAAAATTCAATGTAGGCGGCTTTGAAGTCGATCTTGATTGTGAGTGGCCTCGCATTAAGTACTCTGACTTGTTGAAAGAAAAGTTTGACATTGATGTATTTGATGTTGATCGCGAAAAGGCTCTCGCTATTCTCAAGGACAACAAAGTTACCATCGACCCTAAAGCCAGTGATGCTCGCTTGCTAGATAATCTTTGGAAATTAATCCGCAAAACTTCTGCTGGCCCGTATTGGTTAGTCGAAGAGCCTTTAGCTCTCAGCCCACTCGCTAAGATCCTGCCAGAAAATCCGCTTGTTACTCAACGCTTCCATCCAGTGATCGCCGGCACCGAAATGGGTAATGGCTATAGTGAGCTCAACGATCCGCTTGATCAGCTTGAACGCTTCCAAGAACAACAAGCCATGCGTGATAGCGGTGACGATGAGGCGCAAATGCTTGATATGGATTTCGTCGAAATGCTTGAATATGGCATGCCACCAGCTTGTGGATGGGGAAATAGCGAACGTAATTTCTGGCTTCTTGAAGGCGTTAGCGGTCGTGAAGCTGTTCCATTTCCTATTATCAAAGCTCGTAGTGAATAGCTTATTCTATGGCCGTTCCAGATCTTCAGGCAGAATGGTCTCAAGCTATTGTTGCTGAACCGATTGGTTTTGTTGATGAGTCTCTCCATACTGTAGGTGCCGTCACTCTTAGATCTGGCATTGTCACTATCTTGTCTCTCAGCCCCGGTGAAGATTTTGAACTTAATACCGATATTATCCATGATTGGAAAATTGTCTTTCAGACTAGCGATAGCGAAGTCCTTGGCGATGCTGATTACCGGCGCGCTATCAAAGAACTCAAGCCGTACATTCTTGATCAGCAAAATGGCAGTTTGCTAGTACGAGCCCTCGATGACAACGAGTTGCATGAATTATTTGTACAATGTATATTTGACTAGCGATAAAGTACTTTCACACAACAACCAACTCATTTTATGCTACAATTAAGTTAGTATGAGTGGAAAAATAATGATTGTGGGCACAGGGAATGTTGGTGCAAGCATCGCATTTGCGATTCTGAATCAACGCACCGCTGTCAAAGAAATAATCTTAACCGACATCAATACTGCAGATGCCGAAGGCGAAGTTATGGATCTAAATGATGCTCTAGCTGTTGCTCCTGGTTTTGTCAAAATTAGTACAGGAGATTACGGTAAGGCTCGTGATTGCGACATCTGTATCATAACCGCTGGCGCAAACCAAAAACCAGGTGAGACCCGCACTGATCTTGTTCAAAAAAACGCCAAAATCATCCAGAGTATAGTTGGCCCTGTCATGGCTTCTGGATTTGATGGAATTTTTCTAGTCGTTTCCAACCCAGTCGATACGCTAAGCTTTCTTACCTGGAATTATTCACGCTTACCATCTGAGCGCGTGATTGGTAGTGGCACCGTTTTAGATTCTGCTCGTCTTCGCCTCAAACTCTCCGAAAAGCTCGGTGTTAATCCTAAATCCATCCATGCTTACCAAGTCGGTGAGCATGGCGATAGCGAGCTTACACTTTGGTCTACTGCCAATATCGGTGGCGAAAGGCTAGAAACCCTACTACCAGCACATGAGCGCGATAATATTGAAAGTTTCGTTAAGAACAAAGCCTACGAGATCATTGAGAAAAAAGGCGCTACTCATTATGGCGTTGCTGTCTGCGTCGTTCAAATTATCAATTGCATACTTAATGACGAGCGTCGTGTTTTGCCGGTTTCATCGCTTGATGATAACTCTGGCGTGTACAATGGCTTCCCAGCTGTTATTGGGCGCGCTGGTGTCATTCGTCGTCTAGAAACCAAGATGTCCGAGCAGGAAAGCATCAAATTCCAACAATCAGTCAATATTTTACGCAATACTATCAAGGAGGTCCAAGATGCTTAAGAAAATATCTGCTATTATACTCTGTGCTTTCATTAGCCTCATTCCGTACACTAACGCAAACGCTGTTACTTATGGTGCCAATGCTTTTTATTTCAAAGATTTTACGGCTAGTTATTATCTCTACCGTGACGATTCTGGCACTAGCCACCTCCTCGTCACGGAACAACTCACTGCCGTATTCCCGTCCACTGACCAAAACCATGGCATTACTCGTGTTATACCATTTACGAACAATAATGGTAAGAATCTCACAATGAACACCGGTGACACTATCTATATTGATGTTGAACGTAACGGCCAAGAAGAGCCTGTAAGCAAAGTAGAGGTTGGCGACGGTTATTATAATGTATATATTGGCGACGCCGATAAATACCTGCATGGTGAACAAATCTATACCCTAACCTACGAGTTCGAGAATGTCATCCTCGATCAACACGAGTACATTGACAAATCTGATATCTCCAAGGGTGTCAAAAGCTGGCAAGAGCTTTACTGGGATACTAATGGCAACGATTGGGAGCAGCGCTTCGATAAAGTCACTGCACGCGTTTATCTTGACGAAGAAATTGCTGACAAATTTAATGGTGAAACTGCTTGCTATGTTGGGCGTTATGGTGAAACTGGTTCCAGGCGCTGCAAGACTAAAGAAATCTCCGAGGAAGTCGAACTCGATGACGGCGCGGTTACTTTGAGTGGTGTGGAATTTACAACTTCGGCTCTTCTACGCGGTGAAAATTTAACATTTGTCATGGGTTTTGAAGAGGACACTTTTGCCTCACCTCCTCTACATTTTGATTATCGCTTAGTGATTATTACAGTCATCGCCCTCATTGGGGGCGCCGGCATGATTTTTCTTATGTTTAAGGCTTATCGAACTACTGCTGAGAAACGTCGCTACTATAAAGGCCTATTCGCTAAACCCGAATATACTCCGCTCAAAGACATCACGGTAGCTGAAATGGCCGAAAATTACATTGGCAAAGGTCGTAGAGGTGATGCTAAAGTCGCCACCCTACTTGATATGGCAGTCAACCACAAAGTCGAAATGATCAAGACCGAAAAAGACGGCATGTTTGGCAAAAAACGAGCCGAATGGAAAGTTCGCATCAAAACCAACACTATGAACAAACAGCAGGCTACCGTATTAAAGATTCTCGCCGGCGACGACACCGCCCTTAAGAACGATCAAGAAATCGTTATCACAAGTCATACCGCTAATTCCGAGCTTCAAGGTCTTCTAAAGAAGTTTAATGAACTTGTCCAAGATGGCTTAGTGCGCAAAGAACTCGCTGTTGATCTTGATAAGAAAACCTCCAAAGGCAAAAAACCAACCAATTGGAGCAACATCTTATTGGTCTGCCTTATGGTCTGGTTCTTCGCTGGGCTATTCGGATTTATACTTATTGTCGAAGACATCCCAAGCTATCTTACTCTAGCCGGGGAGGATTTTCTACCCCAGATATATATTGCTACTATTGCAGGTATCTTTATTGCTTCCTTCATCACCTTTATCAAAACTAACAAATATGTTTCCCGCACCCACAAAGGTCTTGAGACATCTAAATATCTTGAGGGCTTAAAGATGTATATGGAGATGGCTGAGGCAGACCGCCTCAAGATGCTCCAAAGTGTCAAGGGCGCCGATACTACTCATGAAGGCGTTGTTCGGCTCTATGAAAAACTTCTCCCTTATGCAATTCTCTTCAAACTCGAAGAAAGCTGGCTTAAAGAGCTCAGTCACTACTACGAGTTCGATGATGTCGTCCAGCCCGCTTGGTACATTGGCGTAGGTGCTTTCTCGGCACGCGACTTCAGCGCTGCTATGATTTCGGCAAGCCAGTCCGTCTCCAGCACTATTGCCCATTCTACCACTTCAGCATCCAGCTCGGGGTCTTCTGGGTTCGGTGGAGGAGGCTTCTCCGGCGGCGGGGGCGGTGGTGGAGGCGGTGGTGGCTGGTAAGCTCTACCTATATCCCAAAGTGCAAAATAAGATCTATAAATATGGTAAAATATTAATATGTTAGATATCAATTTTATTCGGCAAAATCAAGACCTAGTTACCAAGTCAGCCCAGGAAAAAGGCTATCGCGTAAACATCCAGGATCTACTCCACCTTGACGACCAGCGTCGCGAATTACTGCAAAAAGTCGACGACTTACGCCGTCAACGCAATGAGATCTCTGCCAAAATGGGCAAAGGCAAACCAGATCCAGAAATTCTAGAAACTGCCAGAAAGATTAAATCTGAACTCACCGTTGAAGAGCCAAAGCTGAACGAAGTTGAACAGCAACTCAAGGATCTTCTTAAGCAAGTCCCAAACATTATTTTCGATGACGTACCGCTAGGCGGGGAAGAATGCAGTGTCGAGATCAAGCAATGGGGTGGTCAGAAGTCTGAAGGCGTCGATCATCTCGACTATGCCCTTAGCCGTGACTGGGTTGATTTTGAGCGTGGTGCCAAAGTTGCTGGCGCTAAATTCTACTACCTCAAAAATGGTCTTGCTCTACTTGAAAATGCCCTCCTGCAATTCGGTCTAAAGAAAGTTATCGAGCACGGTTTTAGTTTTATGACCGTACCGGACATGGTTTCTAGCAAAATTCTTGAAGGCTGTGGCTTCAACCCGCGCAGCAGCGAGCAAAGCGACGAATATTATATCGAAGGTGAAGATCTCGCGATGATTGCTACTGCCGAAATGCCTCTTACTGGCTACTACATGGACGAGATTCTAAATGAAAAAGATCTGCCCATCTGCTTGGCTGGCTACAGCGCCTGCTTCCGCAAAGAGGCCGGCACCTATGGCAAACATACCCGTGGGCTTTTCCGCGTTCATCAGTTCAATAAACTAGAAATGTACGTTTTCTGCTTGCCGGAGCAATCCAAAGACATGCATGAAAAAATCCGTACTATCGAAGAAGAAATTTGGCAAGAGTTAGGTATCCCTTACCGCGTCATTAATATTGCCGCTGGCGACTTAGGCTCACCCGCTGCCAAGAAATACGATATTGAATACTGGTCTCCAGTCGATCAAAAATACCGTGAACTGACTAGTTGTTCTAACTGTACGGATTTCCAAGCGCGTAGCCTTAATATTCGCGTCAAGCGAGAAGATGGCTCGCTAGAAACTGTGCATACCCTCAACGGCACCGCCGTTTCGCTTGCTCGTACCATGGTCGCCGTCATCGAGAATTATGCCCAAAAAGATGGCAAGCTCAAAGTCCCAGAAGTTCTCAAACCGTATCTAAATGGAGCGGATGAGGTGTAATGCCGGAAGAATACCAATTCATTCCAGGGCACTCACCCAAACCAAAGAAAAAATTTCGTTTTAAATCAGTTGTCGCCTTGGCTAACCGCAAGCTGTCTGTACAATTTGCGGCTATCGTGCTGGCTAGCTCCACGCTTGTCTCGGCACTACTCGGTATCTTTCGCGACCGCCTACTGAATTCATATTATCTCGACACCTACCCCACAGGTATTGATGCCTACACTGCTGCTTTTACTATTCCGGACTTTATGTTTTTTATTCTCACTTCGGGTGCACTTGCCGTTTCTTTTATACCAGTTTTCAATCAACGCCTCATGGGCGGCAATAAAAAATCCGCTTGGGAGCTCAGCTCTAGCTTACTCAATCTCATGGCCTTGCTTACGCTAGCCGCATCTGTGCTTATCATGATCTTTGCTGATCCACTCGTGCGCTACGTTGTTGGTCCAGGCCTCGATGAGTCTGGTACCATTCTTGCTATCAATATGATGCGCGTTATCGCTATCAACCCCTTTCTTTTCTCAATCTCTACTATCCTATCCAGTATTCAGCAAGCACTCGGTAGATTTGTCTTCTACGCTCTAGCGCCTGCGCTATATAACGTTGGTATTTTGATCGGTATCGTGTGGTTCACTGGTGGTATTAATATCTTTGGCTTCCAACTTTTTGAAGGCGGCATTATGGGCGTCGCACTCGGTGTAGTGCTTGGCGCCATCATGCAGCTTACAGTGAGTTTAATTGGGCTTTTCGGACTCGGTTTTGACTACGAGTTCAAGATCAGTTGGCGCAACCAAGGCTTTCGCTCAGTGCTCAAACTTCTCCCTGCCCGTTCGCTCGATCAAGGTATTGATTACCTTAACACCATTGTTACCACCAACCTCTCCTCTCGCATGGGTGCAGGCGCGCTGCGTTCTTATAACCAAGCCGCCAGCTTATCCCAGATGCCGGTCAATCTAGTCGGCGTTGCTATTTCTACCGCATTCTTCCCAAAGCTCACAGAAGAGCTTGGCAAAGGCAAAGACACTGAGTATCGCAAGACCTTCCGTACCGCTCTTAGTACTATTATTTGGATTGCCGCCCCTATAGCCACTATTGCCTTTTTTGCGCGTGGCTATGTGGTTAGCTTCATCAAGAATGGTGGCGACTCGCTTATCGCTTCCATTCTTGCTACGCTTATCATTTCTATCTTTGCCCACTCTATATTTCATATTGCCACCCGAGGTTTCTATGCGGAACAAGATACTCGTACACCGTTTATAGTATCGGTTGTAGCTGTCGGCTTTACCATCTTACTCTCCATCGGTTTCACCATGCTTGGTATGGGCCCAGAAGGTCTGGGTTGGGCGCAATCTATCGGTGCACTCCTCGAAGTCGGGATTTTACTAGTACTATTACAACGTCGCAGTAAAAACAAGCTTCTCGACAAAGACTTTTGGCGCAACTTTACCAAGATCGCCTTTGCTACCGCCATCACTGGTTGCGTTGCCTACTCTATGACCAAGTTCTTCCCATTGATGGCTGCCGACAATTCCTTCTTCGATACCTTCCCGAAGTTCTGCCTCATCACCCTAGTTTCGCTTATTACCTACATTATCGCTGGGTGGTTCTTAGGACTAGAGCAAGTCCGACCGCTCCTCGAAAAGCTCAAGAGAGTACTCTTCAAAAACTACAAATAAGTTTACCAAGCATGGTATAATGAGCATATGGATATTTTTGAAGCAATTATATTGGGTCTAACACAGGGAATCACCGAGTTTATTCCAGTATCATCTTCTGGACATCTTGAGATCGTCCGGCAAATCTTTAACTTCTCTACCGAAAATTTTCACTTAATCCTCGAGTTTATTAACCTCGGTACTCTGCTTGCTCTGCTAATCTATTTCCGTAAGCGTATCTGGAAAATTCTGCGTGATATTTTCAAAGAACGAAATTACAAAACCGCTCTCAATATAGTCATCACCTGCATTCCAGCTGGGATCGCTGGTCTCATCCTAGGTGATTTTATCGAAAGTAATGACTTCTTTGGCAACATCTTTACAGTTGCCGCTGCCATGGGCATCGTTGGTATCATTATGGTGTTAATTGATAAAATCCCCCACATGTCCCATCTTGAGAACGAAGACCACCTCACCCCAGCCCGCGCTCTTATTATCGGTATTTTGCAAGTTTTCGCATTAATACCTGGTACTTCTCGATCTGGCACCACTATTATCGCTGGCCGTATCGTTGGGCTTGATTCCGAGTCCGCTGCCGAGTATTCCTTCCTCGCCAGCATCCCCCTCATGATCGCAGTTTGTCTCAAAATGTTCCTTTCCGACACCGGACGCACTTTTTTTAGTACCAACATGGGTCCACTAGTGCTAAGCAATCTTGTCGCTTTTATAGTCGGTTGCCTAGCCCTCACTTTCGTCATGAAATACCTCAAAAAGCCCAAATCCCTCCAATCTTTCGGCAAATATCGTATCACAGTCGCCTGTCTAGTTATTGGCATTTTGCTTATACTAGTCTAGCCGCATTTTGCAAACCTAAGCTCGCAGCTTAGGTTTAGGACTACGTTCACAGGGGTAGCAAACCAGAAAACCTAAGCCCAGAGCTTAGGTTTTTGGCTTACATCGCGTCAACGTGTTTCGCAGACTAGCCAGTAAGATTATTCGCAACCAAGATAAGTCTAAATTAACAGAGAAGAACATGCCCCCTTACGGGAGCATGATCCCTTAATCAAAGAGTAAAAGAAGCTGGCTCCCAGAAGTCATCAGAATTCGTTTTCACCAGACACCGCACAGAGAAACCATAGTAGCGATTGCCGTTGCTGGACGGATCGGCGAAGCTACTGTTGAGGAGCAAGCGGTACGCGTTGTCTGATCCGTTAGGCGTAGACGACCAATACCAGCCGACGCTGCCGACATTGAGGATACCGCCGGAGTACGCGTACCCGCTATACTGGAAGTACATCGGGCTACCTCGCATAATGGTAGAGCCAGCAGAGTTATTACCTGCCCCATAAGCCGTAGTTAATCCACCAAAAGAACCTTTAGCTGTAGTATTACTAGTCGGCAGATGCCAGCCATTAGGACAAATGCCTTGTACTTGCCCAGTC
>CAMNUC010000005.1 GCA_946560015.1 uncultured Candidatus Saccharibacteria bacterium
TGGTAAGCAGCTTTAGAAATCAGGAAAAAGGCGATGTGTGCGCCACGATCTGTATATTCTTGGCGCATTTTAGGAATGAGGCTATTCGGAGTCTGGCTAGTAACCATGAAACGATAGGACGCTTCGTCGGGGTTGACCTGGAGCGGAACAATGTAATCCTTGCGCATGTCTTCAATACTGAGAACATCTGGCACGAGTGGAACGGTCTCCTCAAAAGTACGCGTATCGAGATAAGGCAACCCCAAAATGCCAGCTCGGCGGCGGGTGGCTTCTTCTTCATTATCACGGCGTTTGCGTTGGATTTCTGCTTCGTTCATTAATTATTTGTGCCCAATTATGCTTATAGCTATATTGTAACATAAGCGGGAAGGTTTGACGATGGATTTTTTGATAGATGTACTCTACTGAACCGTAAACAACCAGACATATCTGTTAAACAAGAAATTACCTCCCAAACATCTTACACACTTTTCTAGTAAGATTAGTAAAGGATGCTAAGGATGAGGAATAGAGTTATGCAAGATAAACAGCGCCGGATTTATGGCGCTAGAATACGTCTTGGTTGGTTCATGGAGGCAAAGAGACTAAAATCAGTCACAAAGGCTTGCGCGCAATTAGGTGTACCAAGAGAAACTTATTACTATTGGTATAGAAAATGGAAGATTGGCGGACGAACCTTGAAGAGCCTGATGGATCAGCCAAAGACTCCAAAATCACACAAGAATGACCCTGATGAAGAAACTGTATCATTAGTAGTGCAGTTAAGACTTGGATTGGTGTACGGAGAGGACGCCTTATCGTTTGTATGTAAAAGAGACTACGGGGTTAAGGTATCATCACATGGCGTACATAACATACTATCTCGTGCTGGACTACTAGAAAAGCGCAAGAAAAAAGCTCGGAGACAGTACCGAGTTAGCGATTATCCATATAAGCCGGGTGAAGTTATGCAAATGGATGTTAAGCATTGGAAACACTCGGCTTATCAATATGATATCACAGACTGTTGTACTCGGATTAAGTTCAAGATGATCTTTGAGGATTATAATACCTATACTACTACCAAGTTCCTAGAGAAAGCCATCAAATTTTACGCACCAGCATTTGATATAGAACTCATCCAGACCGACAATGGCTCTGAGTTTACAAATAACCAAATCTATCTTGATAGCAAGAAAGAACCACCTTTATCATTACCAGAGAAATGGTTGATTAGGCATAATATTGGTTTCCGTCATATACCACCCAGTTCACCACATCTTAACGGACGCATAGAGCGTCCTCATGGCGTAGATAAATGGCGATACCCACGTATGACTACCGGTAGTCATACAGTTACTGAACTGCGTGAATTCTGTGAGGAAGATTGTCTGGACTACAATACGTATCGTCCACATTCCAAATTATATAATCTTACACCGGTAGAGTTCCTACAAAGTCTAGAAGGCTATGAGCATGCTTGCCCAGACTTTAGTGTGCTATACTAGAAACATTAACGACGAGAAGTTGTGCAACTTGTTTGGGAGGTTAACCTTTTCTCGCAAAAATAATGTGATTTTTTACATCTGTCTGTGTTCCTTAATGTTAGTGTGCGGTGGATTGGTTTTATCCTCTTTTTTAATTTGCAGTAGCAGTAATAGTAACCTCAGTAGCATAAGTACCAGAAGGAAGGGTAGAGTCTACGGATATGGCTACTGGAAAGGTAATAGTTTTACTTTCTGCTCCTAGTGATTCATAGAATAAGACTTTGTTATTACTAATACCAATAGGACTAAATAATGTGTTTGCGGTAGTATCACCTAGTGTGCCTCCTGCCAGTGCTGAGTTAGTCTTCTTAATACCCCATGCTCTAGTACCAGGAGTGATAGTAGTATCGGTAGTGATCATTGGTATATTGTGATTAGGTACTATGGGTGATTGTTCTAAAGTAGATTGATTAGTACTAAGTAGTACTTGGTACTTTTGATTAGAACTAATAGTAGCCGTAATATCTCCATGAGCTACAGTAGTAAAGTCTACTTCACTACTCATACCAGATGTAGCATCAATACTGATGACAGGGGAGACGGTAATAGCTACATTAGAAGTGGTAGAATCTGGGAGAACTACTGGCGGGAAGTCTGGATCATCTGGGTAGTTGGGGTCTGGGAATAGCTCTTCACTATCATTACCATTGCCGGAGAGGTTGGTGGTAGTGGTGAGGGCGAGACAGCGGACAGAGTTACCGTAGTAGCGCTGGCCGCGACTGTTGCCGTTGGATGGATTGGCGGCGTTACTGTAGAGGTACAAGATGTACGCTTGATTAGAATAGTAAGGCGTAGACGACCAATAGAAACCGTTGCCGCCGACGTAGTCGATACCACTGGAGCTCGCGCGCCCGCTATACTGGAAGTATATCGGGCTACCACGCATAATGGTAGATCCAGCAGCGTTATCACCTGCACCATAAGCTGTAGTTAATCCACCAAATGAACCTTTAGCTGTAGTACTACTTGTTGGCAGATGCCAGCCATTAGGACATACACCTTGTACTGTACCAGTTGCAGAAGTGTCTCCATTCATCGCAGCTGGCCAGGAGTAGTAGTTACCTCTTGATGCATGATCACCGTCTGTGTGACCTGGATTACAGTATTGTGCTACTGTAATTGTATCCTGCCAGCCAGAACAATCTGTACCTCGGCTAGTACCACCACCATTGTAGGCTAGGTTCTGCGTCATCCAGCAGTTACCATCTTTAAGCTTAGTGACCCAGTAAGACTTGCCATCACGAATATCTATGAGTTGTTTAGTCTTATTCTCCTTAGTATTAGTACAGATTTGGTCAGACATTTGTTGCATGTACTTGATGTTCATGAGAGTGCGTTGGTCGGTAGTAGTATCGGAACGAGTTATGGTATTGGTGGGATTGATGGTACTATCTGTTGCAAAGGTGGGGTTAGGGATGTAGGTGAGGTAGGAGAAGAGAGCGAGAGTAGAGCAAGATGCCATAACAGTAATTATGGGGATTTTGCATTTGTTAAAGTTAGTGTTGATTTTGAGCATCATGCCTCCTATGTGTAATTATGGGTTAAGTTGAGGGAGCCAGATTTTTGGTAACAAAAATAGCGCACAACGGCATATAACAATATATGCTTGTGGACAAATTGTGCGCTTACTGATACCAAAAAAGGCGCCACGAGCGGGCTACCTAACGTGAACACTTTCCCAAAGGAATCTGTTTTGCATTAGACGCTACATGACGCCATTTTATTACAAAACAATACAAATATATTACATTTGCGTATTCACATTAGTAGCCACCTTTATTGTATCATATAATGCAGAAAAGCGCAGTCTTTTTACGAGAAGATTACCTAAAGTTTTCGACACACAGGTCAAAAAGTCTTATCCCTCCACCCCTGTTAGCTCGGAAAAGTTTTCGACATGCAGGTCGAAAACTCCAAAGCTATACTGATACCAAAATCTTCATAAGATTGTTTGGAGTTTTTAATTGCCTCATCTTGAGTTTGAACAAAGAGAACATCTTGACCTTTGTTACTTTCATAGATAAAATCCTGCAGAGACTTACTAGTATAGCACGAATCGTTAATGGTTTTAATTTTCATTGTAATTCCCCTTTTTAGACTGCTTACGGCGACGGGGTTTCTTGAATAGGTCGAAGACGAAGGTGGCTAAAATGGCAAGCCCAAACGCACCAAGCAATTCAAGAGGATTAAGTGGAGTCATGCCGATAATGCGGTTAAGAAACGGAACATAAATGAACAAAAGTAACACTACAAGAATAATGGAATTAATAAGTACAATAACCTTATCTTTGAAGTCCTGGAAGAAGTTCTTGATAGCATAATCGTCGGACTGCAAGACATAGACAACAAAGACATTTGACAAGACAAGTGTAGAAAAAGCGAAAGTTGAGGCGAGCGGTTGCGTAGCGCCGTTCTGAAGGAAGAAATAATACCCGGCGAACGATGCTGCAAATAGCGCCACGCCTTGCAGAAGACACCTGAGAATAGTTGGTAGATTTAGCAGTGGCTCATTAAGCTTGTGCGGCGGCTCTTGCATAACATCGCGGTCAGGCTTGAGTCGCTGAAAGATAATAGAAGAAGTAGGGTCGATAATTAGCTCCAAGAGTACGATATGAACAGGGAGCAGCAAAAGCGGTAGGCCAAAAAGTGGCACGAAGAGAGATGCTAGAATAATTGGAATATGGATAACAAGAATATAGGCGATGGCTTTTTTGATGTTGTTGTAGATGGTGCGACCACCGCTAATAGCTTCGACGATGGTATTGAAGTTATCATCCATCAGGATAAGATCAGAAGCTTCTTTGGCGACGTTGGTGCCACGTAAGCCCATTGCGATACCAATCTCGGCTTTCTTGAGGGCCGGTGCATCGTTAACTCCATCACCAGTCATAGCAACGACTTCATGGTTATTTTGCAGAGCTTCGACGATGCGCATTTTGTGGCTAGGATATACACGCGCAAAGATGTTGGTGGTTTTGACGCGTTTGGTGAGCTCAGCGTCACTCATGGTTTCTAACTCGGCACCAGTAATGACTTCGGCGCAGTTCTCTAGGCCGATTTTCTCGGCGATACCTTCGGCAGTTTCTCCATTATCACCAGTGATCATGATAACTCGCACGCCTGCACTGCGGCAAGATTTAATCGAAGACTCCACACCAACACGGGGCGGGTCAACCAGCGCAACTAAGCCGACAAAAGTGAGAGAATTATCTTCAAGCTCGCCAGGGATCTTGGTAACATGCTCGCCCTTAGCGATAGCAAGGACACGATAGCCGAGCTTAGAGAAAGCATTTGCTCTAGAAACGATTTGGCTGTAGGTGGCTTGATTCAGGTGACATAGTGGGAGAATACTCTCGTGGGCACCTTTAGCGCAGAGGACTTGCTGGTTGTCAATCTGCCAGATTTGCCCCATCATTTTATCTTCGTTATTGAAAACATATTCGTGGACTAGTTTATGCTCGTAAACTGCTCGGTCGACACCATGCTGAAAAGCATATTCCTGGATAGCAATCTCCATCGGGTCATAGGGATTTTTGGGACAGGCGAGAGCGGCAATCTGAGCAAAATCGGCTTCGTTGGTAAAGATATCTTGGACGGTCATTTTGTTCTGTGTGAGCGTGCCAGTTTTGTCGGTACAGAGTACAGTAACAGCACCGAGGGTCTCAACGGCTTTCATATTGCGAGTGAGGGCTTTGTGTTTGGCGAGTCGCCAGGCCCCCATCGCTAGAAATACAGTGAGAACAACTGGTATTTCTTCGGGAATAGTAGCCATTGCCATTGTAATACCCGACAAAACCGACTGGATGATACGGTCCTTGAACTCAAGATTGTCATTATAGAAGAAATTTACTATGACAACTATAACACAGAAGCTGAGGCTGATAATCGTACAAATAATAATGAGTTTACGAATTTGTTTTTCCAGAGGGGTTTTGACTTTTTTGATAGACTTTAGGGCGCGACCGATTTTGCCATACTCGGTATTACTACCTACTGCAGTGATCTGGACTACAGCGGAACCGTTTGTGACGTCACAACCAGCATAGCACATGTCGAGACGAAAATGCTCACTAGAAGTGTCCTGAAGTTTCTTGTATGCTACGGCTGATTCGCCAGTTAGAGCTGATTCATTAACACCCAAACCTTGCATAGTAATAATCTTGCCGTCGGCTGGGACTTTGTCACCTTCTTTGAGCAGAACAATATCGCCCACTACCAAATCTTTGCTATCAATAGTAGTCTGCTTGCCATTGCGAATGACTGTAATATTAATGGCAGATAGAGTATTCAGCTCCTCGAGGGCTTTATCGGTCTTCTGCCCCTGGACAAACTCAATGCCTGCTACGAAAAGTACACAAACGAGCATAATAACCCCATCGCCAGCCTCACCCAGAATAAAATAGATACTTGCTGTGATTAGTAGCAGTAAGAACATCGGCTCAGTGAAAATATGAAGAATTTTTTGAAGGATATTCGGTTTGTGGGCTGGCGCGATTTCATTAGCACCGTATCTTTCACGTGATTGAACCACTTCGGCGTCGGTGAGCCCGTGATTTGAATTGGTGATTTGCGTTTCTGAATGAGACTTATTCATAAGTGTAATAATTATACCATAAAACTCTTGCTCGGGTTGTTTTCTGTGATATAATAAACTTAATCATGATATAACTTTGTCACCTCAGCAAAATCTTTTGTGAAATAGAGAAGGTTTTGTTGCTTTTTTGATGGTATCTAGTACAATAGTCTTATAGAAAGAGGTAATATTATGGCAGAAAAAATCACCGATGCAGTATTTAACTGGATTGGCAAAGAGAAGAAACGTCAAAGTGAGGGCCTAGAGCTAATTCCAAGCGAGAACTATGTCTCTGAGAATGTGCTTAAGGCGATGGGTTCGGTATTGACGAATAAATATAGCGAAGGTTACCCTGGCAAGCGTTACTATGGCGGTAATGAAAATATTGATAAAATCGAAAACCTTGCGATTGAACGCGCAAAGAAGCTTTTTAATGCCGACCACGCAAACGTGCAGCCACACTCAGGGGCTAATGCAAATGAGGCAGTGTACTTTGCATGGTGCCAGCCGGGCGATACGATTCTGGCAATGTCGTTGCCAGCAGGTGGGCATCTCACACATGGTTCGCCAGTGACGCGCAGCGCAAAAATTTATAATTTTATTGGTTATGGCGTGACCGAAGATGGTGATATAGATTACGACGAATTAGAGCAGCTTGCGAAGGAATATCAACCAAAGGTGATCCTGGTAGGGTATTCGGCATTTATGAAAATCCCAGATTTTGACCGAGTGAAGAAGGTGGCTGAGAAAATTCCCGATTGTCTTCTAATGGCGGATATGGCGCATGTGTCGGGCTTGATTGCGGGCGGCGTGCATCCAAATCCACTAGAGCATGGATTCCATGTAATGACTACCACCACACACAAGACCTTGCGCGGCCCACGTGGGGGCTTGATTCTTTCAATGGGAACGGTGGGTAATCCTTTGCGCAAAACCGAGCATAAGCTGGAGAATATCCCAACCTTGATTGACCGAGCAGTATTCCCTGGTACGCAAGGTGGGCCACTGGAGCATGTGATTGCAGCGAAGGCGGTGGCGTTTGAAGAAGATTTGCAGCCAGAATTTAAAGATTATGCAGCACAAATTGTAAAAAATGCCAAAACTTTGGCGGAAGAATTGAAACAGGCTGGGTTTAAGCTGCAAGGTGACGGTACGGATAACCACTTGATTTTGGCAGACGTGAAAAATAGCTTCGGCTTTGATGGCAAGATTTATGAAGTAGCGCTGGACAAGATCGGGTTGACATTAAATGCTAATTCCCTACCTTACGACAAGGGTGCAGCCTTCCGTCCATCCGGTGTACGTCTCGGTACTCCCGCTATGACGACACGTGGTCTTAAAGAAACCGAAATGAGGCAGATCGCAGCCTGGATGAAACAGGTGGCGGAGATCTGTGTAAAGGTGCAAAACGAAGAAAGTTTGGAGAATTACGCTAACGAACTCGACAAGCTGCGCGATGAGGTGCGCGAGTTGGCGCTGCAGTATCCGGTGCCAGGGATAGAGTAAGATACGCTATACAGCTAGCACGGGTTGCGGTTTTGTAAAAAGTTAATGTTTATCTATTGACAAATATCGTAACCTGTGCTATTATTGAGATAGGCCTCTAGCTAGGTTTGGTTTGCGGTGTACTATTATTGCATCCGGCTAGATTGGCTGGGGAGCACTTTGAGAATATGATGGTTTATCTGAGCTGGTTAGCAGATTGATTATTTAGTCGGGTATTTTAGGCAGCGATAAGTACTTAATCTTTAGTTATACGTTCGTGAAGATTGAGGGTTTTTGGCTGCCTAAAAAGCAGTGGGCGACATAGAGGGAAAAGTCCTTCTTGAAAAACGGAGAAAACTCCGGTGTCACTGTGGGCGAAAGCCTTCCGAAAGGATGAATAATCATGAAGAAATGCGTAGGTATTAACCTTGGTGCCGTGGTGGCACAAACTCAGCGCAATCGGGTAGTACCCGAAGTCCACGATAAGTCAGATGGCGTCTACTCTGTAGCATTTAGCGATCCGAAGTTTCTGAGGGTAGAGTTCCATATGCGCGATGAGGTGCTGTTGGACTGTCATGGTCGGCCGATGGATCCCCTGGCGGGTATTAAACTTCCTGTGGTAGCTAACGCCCTGGCATTGCCTCTGGGAACGCGATTCCTATTTGGCGATACCAGATTGGCTCCCGAAGTTGGTAACCAAACGGACGAACTGATTTTCGAAATCAAAACACCGGAAAAGGCGAACAATATTTTTGCGTTGGTAAAGCAGAAGACAACTGGCGAGGAGTACGAGGCGGCCACCTGGTCTAAAACTCGGGTACAGTCCTTATACCCAAACCTTGACGCTGTACATTCGGCTTCTGCCTCATACTGTGGCACATACTGGGAAGGGTATATCTTTTCCATTGGCGAAACCGAGAGGGTATGTCATACTAGCGTGTGTTCCATGGCGGAAGACACCATCGAGTCAATCGAAACTGTTTGTGATGAGGCCTACCGAGATTATCGTGATGCAAATTATCGCCTGTACGAGCATCTCACCGATCTACTTCCAGTGTTCAATCAGCAGATGGCTACAATTGCAAAAACGCCCGGATACGAAGGCGTCGATACTTTCGAGGTACTCCTTGACGGCGACGTGCCACAGCTCGTATGCAATGGACGGATTTACAATGGAGAAGAGGACGCCCGGCGACACATTGACTATTTGGCACAGCGTTCGGAACTTTGTCGAGATTTTCGGCAGCAGTTCGCGAAGTTGCTCAGCAGAATTGAGGCTTGCCACGGGAAACTTGATATCTCTGGCACTAATTACGCCATTGCAAAGTTCCCTCGCCACTCGATTGGCGAGGGGGACAAAATCTACCGCGAACGGGGTTTTCACTACTCCGAGGGCGGAGTCGCTGAACTGATCGCATGGCTCACCGAAGAGGAAGCAAATTTGAAAAAATGGGCTGAGTCCAATACTGCCGTGCTTGAAAGCTAGAGTTAATCTTGCCGTGTCTAAGAACCGGCGCCGCCATGAGTAGAAATACAGAAATACATAAACCATTCTTGCCCCGGCTATATAGTCGGGGTATTTTCTATCTAGGTAATCTCATAATTCTGTGATATAATTATCCCAGTAGAATTGGAATGCGAGGGGCAGTAGCTCACCTGGTAGAGCGCAGCATTCGCATTGCTGAGGTAGTCGGTTCAAGTCCGATCTGCTCCACCAAGCTTTCCAGATTTATTGAGGATGATTAGACGCGAGGGCGTCTTTTTTATTGTTTGGGGAACTCTTTGTCTATATTCACCCAACCACAAAAGTTCGTGTTTATTACTGGAATATAGTATAATTAACAATATGAAGTCTGAGGTTAGTGCTAATGATTTGCTGAAATTTGAGCAGATTTATCATGATAACCCAGAAAATTCGGTTACAGAAACCAGGGTTCGGGATGAAGGACTACTCGAGGCGAGCAAGAATTCGCAAAAGTATAAGTTTAAGTTCAATATTGAAACACCCAAGACAAAAATCTATCATCAGCATGACAGCCATCAGTGTAACATTTATGCGTTTTTAAGAGTAGTAAAGGACGTATTGCGGCAAAATACTGATTTGAATGTGGGTGCTCTTGATTTATCTTCAAATTACATTAACTTTTATGACAAATTAGAGAAGGCAAACGCACTATATAATGAATTAATCGACGCAGACGAACTGTCTTTAGAGCTGATTAGGGATAAGACTGATTGGTATATTGGAAGTTTTGGAACATTTCATTTTTGTCGAGAGATTGTCAATAAATACGGTTTAGCGCCCACACAGAATATGAAGGAAGTAGATCGTAGATACAATGATCGATTGGTTATTAAGCTATTGCGCGACAAGATAAAGTCTGATGCAGTTTCCCTGCTCAAAATGAGTTCAAAAATAGAAAAACTCTCCAAAAAGTCGAGTTTGATGTACGGAGTTTATCAATTTTTGGCAAAGGTTTATGGTATGCCACCAACGAACTTTACTTTCGCAGGAGAAGATTTTACGCCATTAGAATTCAAGAATCACTTTTTAGGCGATGCGCTGGAGGACTTTGTGGCCGTAACGGCGTTTGACCAAGAGACTTTATTGAGTAGTTATGCTTTTGTGCCAAATATTTATTTGAATGACAGCGAAACGATCTTATACTCGGATCACGTTAAAATCAAAGAAGCAATCATTAAACAGTTAATTAGCGGCGTCAGCGTGTGGTTCTCGGCGGAAGAGTTTTTGTCCTCTAATTATCGTGATGGGATACTAGATAATGAGGCTTACGGGTTTAGCCGAATTTTAGATATTCCAGACCTAACGGCGCAACAAAAGCTAACACTTGGTGTTACGACTTACGACCATGCTATGTGCATCACTGGGGCGTTGACAAAAAATAACATAGCGGAACAGTTCCGGGTGGACAATAGTTTCGGACAACGTGGTAAATATGGTGGGCAGATGCTGATGACAAGTTCGTTCTTAGAAAATTCAGTAATTACTTTGGTGATCAATCGAAAATTCCTGATGTAGTATCATAAGACTTCTCAATTTAACAATTTTATGATATAATTATAGAGAGTACGTTTTTGCGCACTAGTTCTTTGGGAGGTGATATGTATAATGTTGCGCAATGTAGTCAGACATAGATATAGGGAGGGGCATGTCAATGTTAAAAATCACACTATTAGTTGTCGTCGTTATTGCGTTTATTAACAGTATCTCGTTTATGGCAGCTATGGGTCTGCGCTATTACTCTGGCGTGGCTGGACTGCGCACCGTACGAGATGTCAGCCAAGATGAACCAGTGATGAATTATTTTATCGCTGGGATGCTGAATCATCCCGAACCAGCATTTCAATTCATCACAAGCTATATGAAAGGAGGTATTACTTACGCCGATTTTCGCAATACTGGCTGGACGGCGTGGGAAACCGCGGAGGCAATCGAGGCGCACATCTATAGACACAGGTACACCAAGGTACGGATTTTTTCAATCTCAGTGGGAGATCATGTAGCACGCTATTTAGAGCAGCACTATTACAACGATGACGCCGTTCATCTGGAGATCATCGCAATTAACCCTTGTTCTTCACCAACCGCGTTGAAAGACAGCGTGGACGCCGCTGTCATGCTTGGTTCGCCAGTAGTTAAACTGGGCTGTATTCTTGCTGGATGGATTAGCGTAATCCCGATGCCATTCCTGAAGACGCCCGGGGATAATTATTCTTTGTTCCTATTGAGTAGCCAGATTACACAGATTGCCGACTGTTCGACACCAGGGTTCACAGACCATACCATAGGCGTGGTCTTGAGCGAGCAAGACGAGTTTCTGGACGGTGACGCACTGCATGAATACTTTGAGACGTGCCCAGTAATTACGATTCCTGAATGCAGACATGGCGACACTATTGGCAATGCCGAAGCTTATCGCCAAGCCGTGATTGGGATCTTGCAGCACAGCAAACTCCAGACCTCAACTCTAGCCCCTCCACAGTGAGGGGCTTTGATATTATTGAGGGATCTACATGGTTGGGAGCTATTTATTATTTATTAGTGGTTTTGCTCTCATCGTCATTACTGTTGGGTCTCTTCATGAATGCGATAATTTGCTCACGCTTCCAGCTAGCAATCGCAACAATTGCCACTGCTACCAAGGAAAGCCCTACCACTAGCCCAATATTGCCATTGATGCCCATACCAATATAGTTTGTTAGGACAATGGTCGGGAATCGACCTAAGATAGAGATGAGCATAAGTTTGCGCATGGGCAACTTTGTGAGGCCGGCGATATAGCAAATCAAATCGTCTGGGAACCCTGGCAACAGGAAAATGGCAAAAATAATTAGCGCGGAGCCTTTTGCATTAATAATGAAATCAAATTTTTCTACGGCTGGTTTTTTAAAGATTTTTTCAATTAGTGGACGTCCAAACTTACGCGCAATTAGAAAAACTAGCCAAAACCCAATAAAACTACCGATGGTGGTCCAGAGGATGCCCCAATGACCAAATAGAAACCCGCCTGCACCACCAACAATTTGACCAGGAATGGGCGCTACTACGACCTGTACGACTTGTAATGCAATATAGATAAGTGGGGCTAGTAATCCAGCTCTATTAATGAGCTCAACTAACTCATCACGGTTAGACAAAAGCTGCATAAGCGGGCCTTGAGCTATGACATCCCAAGCTAAATAGCCCAATATTAGCAAAACAATTACGCCAGCAATAATGAATTTAATGATGGTAGATTTGCTGATGTTCTTTTTGAGCGGTATAGCGCCAACGGGTAGACGATTAGGCTGATTTTGGGCTAAGTTGGCGGTTTGAGATCTCTCTTTTGTAGAGTTTTGTCGAGATTTATTTGGCATATTCGACGGCACGAGTCTCACGAATTACATTAACTTTAATGACGCCAGGATAAGACATTGTGGCCTCAATTTTGTTAGCGATGTCGCGAGCTAACTTCAAGGCCGACAAATCATCAATCTGTTTGGGCTCGACGATGACGCGAATTTCGCGTCCAGCAGAGATAGCATATGCCTTATCAATACCCGGGAAACTAGTAGCGATGTTTTCAAGATCACGCATACGCTCAGCGAAGTTCTCAGCGGAGATATTGCGAGCACCAGGACGAGCAGCCGATAAAGAGTCGACAATCTTGACAATGACCGCCTCTGGAGTAGTAGGCTCAATGTCATCGTGGTGTGCGGCCATAGCATGGACGATATCATCTGACATGCCATATTTTTTGGCAAGCTCAGCACCAATCTCAGCATGTTTACCCTCAATCTTATGAGTGACGGCCTTGCCAATATCGTGTAGAAGTGTGGCCGTTTTAGCAACACGCTTATTGGCGCCAATCTCCTCAGCAATCATGCCAGCAATATGCGCCATCTCGACTGAGTGAAGTAATACATTCTGACCATAGCTCGTGCGAAACTTAAGCTCTCCAAGCAGATGTAATAATTCCCTTGGCACACCGACTACGCCAACCTCGCGGGCAGCGTCTTCGCCAGCGCGAACAACTTCTTTCTCAATTTCGCGCTCGGCTTTGGCAACGGCATCTTCAATAGAGGATGGGTTGATGCGCCCATCTTTCATGAGGCGTTCAAGAGCATAGCGAGCAACTTGGCGGCGAATCGGGTCAAAGCTGGATAGAACCACCATTCCAGGGGTATCATCTACCATGATATCCACGCCGGTAGCACGTTGTAGGGCCTGGATGTTGCGCCCTTCTTTACCAATGATACGCCCTTTCATATCGTCATCTGGAAGTTTGAGTGCGGTGATGGTGCGGTCAGCAGTCACCTCCGAAGACATACGTTCCATTGCGGTAAGCAAGATGGCCTGAGCAGTTTCGTCGACTTCATGCTTAATTTCTTTTTGTTCTTTTACGACAAGACCGGCAAGATCTTGCTTAATGTCACGCTCAGTCATTTGCATAAGTTTCTCACGTGCGGCTTCCTTGGTGAGGCCGGCAATTTTTTCGAGTTTTTCTTGCTGACGAGTGCGGATATCACGCACTTCGGATTTGAGGTCATCAAGCTCTTTTTCTTGCTTAGCTAGGCGCTCGGTTTTTCTTTCGAGCTGATCGAGCTTATTGTCGAGATTATTCTCTCGCTCACTAAGACGGCTCTCAGTATTTTTCCATTCTTTGCGGCGCTCAGTTTCTTCTTGCTGAGATTTGGCAGCCAAATTAGCGGCATCACTCTTAGCCTTAGAGACAATATCTGAGGCTTCGTTTTTAGCTTTGCGTACTAAATCATCGGCTTTAGTCTTGCCACCGTTTTCATTCTTTTTATTGTAGGCTAAAATTCCGCCTGCACCAACAACTGCGCCAATAATGACGGCAACGATTGTTATCACTACGTTCATAAACGTATCCTTCCTAATTGTTTGCTAACATTTTTCTCTATGCCAGCGGGGTAACAAATAACTATAAATTAATAAAATTCTGTTTTTAGTATACCATACTTTTATGAAAACTAGTTAAGATTACCCTATTTGCTTCTTTCGCCGTCGGCGCCTAGTAAATTTAAGCTAATGCAAGTGTCGTGCAAGAGTTTTTGCCGAAAGTCTAGTACTCTAACTTTATAACCAAATATTTCCTCGAGTTCTGTCTTTAGACCCCAAAGGCAAGTATTGAGTACTAGCACTACGTCACTGGGAATGAGACGATGTTCCGACTGGGTTGCAGATGGGTAATACTTTTCTTTGATGATTGTAGCTAAAATTGATTCATTTTTCTGGGAGATTGATACTGCCTTATTTGAGGTTTGCTGATGGAGTTCGAAATATGGGCTAAGATCAGTACGCATAACTTCCGACGAGAGCTGCCCAGTACCTGCAAGCTGGTTCCAACCAGAACAGTCAGGCACAGCCAATGTAGAGAAGGGTAGATTATCTTTGAGGTTCTCACAAAGCGCAGATTCCAGAAGAGGCTCGTTCATCATAACCGTAATCCGAGTAGGATAATTGGAAGATTTAAGGATACGATAATAGTTCACCCCAACGCTAACAAACTTTTGCTCGGTGTAGCGGTCACGTAAATAATCTATGGCGAGTGAGACTGTATAGCCGCCTAGGACAATTAAATCAACTTTGCCAATGTGTTTGTGGAGACTTTTCTCGATTAACCGGCAAATCTGAGTATGGGATCTTACGTCATATAGATTATACTGCTTATCGATTACACACTTAACATCCACTACACCAAGCTCCTCAGAGAGATACTTCGCTACAACTTTCCCACCATAGCCACCATCAAACACTACGATTTTTAACATTTTTGCCCTTGTTGATTAATTTATTCTCTACTATACAACAGATATTGTGGCCGGGTTTGGCGTTGCGTGAAACTATTTAATGCTTCGTTAAGTTATAGAAACTTTCTTTGTTGTTGGGGGCTTTTTTGCGGCAAGCGCGGAGAAACCTGCGCGGAGAGTTGTGAGCGAGGTTTCGTCGGAGCAGAGCAGTGGTATCTTAAATCAAGGACTTATGGTACAATATGTATAGTGCACTCGTAGCTCAGCGGATTAGAGCACTTGTCTTCGGAACAAGGGGTCGCGCGTTCGAATCGCGCCGAGTGTACCATTTTTATTGGTACGCTATGTGAGTTTCTGGTCTATACGGAAGCTTTTATTGTTATGAAGGATGTTATATTAGGCACGTTCGGGAATGATTTCGTCAACATAATAAGATTAGATAAAAATATTATTGACTATATTCACTATCTATGATAGAATGGTAAACATTATAAATTAACACGCGCTTTGTAAGACGTGGGTAGTAGATAAACACAGAGTTAAGCGTGTTTGTTAGTTACCACGAAGCCCGAGGTTTAGGGCGATGACACGATTTATGGATTGCGAGAAAGGGCAATCTGTAATGTTGTCTAAAGAACTAAATATTAATAACTTTAATGGTAATGGTGGTAAAGGTGCTGGCAATGGTGCGAATAATCATTCTGATAGTATAAGGGCTGATAAGAATTTATCCAGTGTTAAATCCACTAAGCAGCTATCGGGTAGTCTAATTAAGCGACAAATGGACAAGCAAGGAGAGGATAAACAATCCAAGCTTAGCACAGGACCAACGAATCCTCAGCATAAGAAGTATCGACAAAATGAGAAGTTAATACGGAAAGAGATAAACGAAACGGTTGCAAAGCGCAGCATATCAGCAAAAGTAAGTAAGATCTGTAAGCAGGCTAGCATTTCTACACCGACATTTTATCTACATCATCGTAACCCCGATGAGGCGTTAATGAGCTATGAAGAAGATCTATACGGTGAATTCTTGAGGCTCGTAGTGGAAAATGCCAAGAAATATACACAAGAAGCAGACAAGATACATATCTTTGAACTACTGCTACTATATATTAGCAAAAATAATGGATACTTCAAGGCAAGTTTGGTGAGTAATAATCTTCATCTGCTTTATAATATACTGGGCGAATTATGCGTATACGTTGTGGGAGATAAAATATCTGACAGGACGGGGCTTTTCTATATTACAAATCTACTGGCGGTGATTATGTGGTGGGGCAATAAGGAAGACTTTTCTAAACAGAAACTTGGGGAGAGAGCAAGAGAAATGACAGCGGTGAGAGTGTGGTATAAAGGATAGGCTCAATACTTGTTGTAATTACAGAGTTGAATTAACGTTCATCCTTAATCATCTGGAACGTGCCCATTTTGAGGTAGCGTTGATATCCCAAGAGAATATTGCGACACCATGGGGTAATCTCCATATGCAACGCATCTTCTAGTTTATACCAACCATTTTCTGGTACCTCCTCAGTGTCGGTTTGTTCGTGTTCACTAGCCCATTCTCTAATGAAGAAACAAAGTGTGAAAGGCTGGCTATCACCATCTTGATAATGGAAGATTCGCTGAGGACCAGAGATAGCCCCGAACGGGATAAGGTTTTCTTCGGTAGCAGTAATGCCAGCTTCTTCTTCGAGTTCATGCAAGGCAGCACTAGACCAAGAATCTCCTGGTTCAACATGGCCGCCGACACAGCTCCAGCCACCGACATGCGGCGCATAGACTAATTTCACTTCTCCGTTGGGGTTAATTGGTAATACATCAACCGTCGCAGTAATTATGCGCATGTTGCCAGCTTTTTGGCGAAGCTGCCACATATATGATCCTTTATATACCATTTCGCTTTAACGGCGCTTCCTTATTTCATCTAATTAGTTAGGCTTTATTAAAATAAACAAGCCCCTCGGGGCTTCTTTATTTTATATTGGTGAGTCGGGTGGGGATCGAACCCACGACACCCTGCTTAAGAGGCAGGTGCTCTAACCGGCTGAGCTACCGACCCAAGTGCGGTCAAACTTTGACTCTTTTATTATATCACCTATTGCACCAAAAATAAATAGTAAAACACCCTATTTTTGTATTTTTGCGTATTTTCCCCACCATTTGGTGAATCCGACCTCGCTTTGGTAGGCTTCTAGGTCGCTGTCATCGCTCGCACTGAGAAAAGTTACTAGTTTCCCTTCGCGATATAATGCCACCGAAGGGTTATACCTTAGCTCCTCAATTAGCTCCGCTTCACGCATCTCTACGAAATCGATTTTTTCAAATGTGATCTGGTATTTTTCGCTAAATTCAGTAACGACTTTCTCAAAATCTGTCGATGCGGTACATGCTGGCTTAGATATCAGCAGAGCAAAGCTTTTCTTTTGAGCAATCAGATTTCGCAACCGTTCTACATTAATATTCTCAAAACCATCTTTACCATAATATTCGTCCGACAATGCAAACTTTCTTGGCCACAGCAAAACTGCCGCCGTTGCCGCCGCAACTACTGCCAGTCCTACGCCAATACTAATCGCAGTTTTCTTTTTCATATTATTTTTTCACCTCATGCAAGGTAGTGAAATCGATATCATGATATGGTACTTTCCAAAAGTCATATACCGTCTCACCATCACGCGTAGTCTTTACAATGACGGCGTTGCCCCCTTCGTAGTACCAATACCCGCCCACGTTGTAGATCTTATTCGCATCCCAACCGAGCTTCACGAGTAGTTTTTTCATATCCCCAGCGTAACCTGCTCCACCACACATTAAGAAAATATTTTTATTCCTTGGAAATAAGTCTTCTAGGATTTGTAAAGATTCCTCATAATTTGCGGTCAGGTTCCCCTCTCTGTCTGCCGTGAAAAGTGTCTTGCCGGTATATGTATTGCCTACTTCTGCAGGTAAGTTTGATACATTGACGATATAAGGGTACGGCACAACCTCAAATCCATTTACGAAGCCAGACAAATAAGAATCTCCGCCGATCGCTTCGTAATTCCCAGGGTCTTTTAGCATGCGCATATCTCGATAAACAGTATCGTTCCGTCCCAAATATTTATCGATTGTTTCTTCGTTGATATTTTTATCGATGCCAAACTGTTGCCCGCGCAACCCTTCTGATAATTCCGGGGTCGGTAGACTGGCCGAGACGCTGGTATTATCGGGCTTATTAGTTTGCTGCCGATAATGTCCCGAGGTAATTGTCCAAGTGACACCACAAGCAATGACTAATAGGGACGTAAATGCCACAATTATCCCGAAGTTTGGCTTCTTCTTCACTTTTTCCATTGTTCCTCCAGTTGGTTCCATTATATCCTGAACTCTATAAAAAATCAATCACCATGTGGGCACCATATCGTTTGCGTATCGATGTGAAATTGAGTGGTAGGTATATTGTATATTCCGCACGGTCATAATTACTGCGCACGGCGCTTCTTTTCTAGCCATTCCGGCACTTCGGTGAACTTGATCTCTGGGCAGAAGTTAATGTCATGCGCCGTTACGTCATAATAAACTTGATAGATCTCGCATGCTGACCCATAATGAGCATCTTCCATGTCAAACCCAAGCTTCTCTGCTATAGCTTTTACGTTTTCTTCACTCGAGCCTTCGATTTCGCTATAGCTAGGTATCCATGGCCAGGTGTCTATTGTAATTTCTACACCATCTAGTTCCCACTCTTCGCGATAAGTTTCTTGTATTGCTTTAGCCTCGAAGCCGCATGCTTTTACAAACTCCACTGCCTTGTCATAATCATTTACTTCAAGGCAGACTTCTTTCATGCCCGATAATGTTAAGCTATCTAGCTGTTTGTAAGACAAGGTAATCTTATTACCTTCGTCGCGTACTCGAACAAAAGCTCTCTCGCCTAGGTTGAAGATTGTTCGCTTCATCAGGGTTTCTGATTGTATTAACTTTGCTCCCGCTGCACGGAGTTTCTCACGTAAATTATCTTTATCTATATTAATAAAAGTTGCTTCTATCTCTGGCTGCATTATTACTCCTCACTTCTGGTGTTAATTATATACCATAGCAAAGGTGCTGTGCAAAATTTGCAACTAATCACCGTCTGGGCTACCTAGTTTACAATAAGTAAATCGGATTCATTTTGCTAGTTTAGCCCTCTCGTATTTATTAACTTTGTTATATAATTAATCTATGACCACTCCGAAATCCGCTCAGCCCGCAGCCCCAGACCTCGCTCAGGTCAACCCTGCCCTGAAGTCTTACATCGAAGCTCGCGTTTTCCCAGAATACACGAAAAACGATTGGGGTCATCAGCTCGGTCATATCAATTATGTCATTCGTCGTAGCTTCGAGTTCGCTAAAATCGCCGCAAAAGAATCGGCGAAATGGTCTACCAAAGCCACTACTACAGAACCACAACTCAAGACTTTTCCTCTGAATCCCGATATCATCTACACCGTAGCTGCTTATCATGACATCGGTCACCATGTCGACGCCGCCCATCACGAAAAAGTCTCCGCTGCGGTGTTCCGCGAAGACCCCGAAATGCCTAAGTTCTTTTCCGTTGCAGAGATTGAGACAATTGCCGAAGCTATAGAGGATCATCGTTCGCATTGCGAGCATCCTCCGCGCAGTACTTACGGCAAAATCGTCACTTCCGCCGATTGTAACATTGATATTGATGTCATGCTTCGCCGCACTTACACCTACCGCTTGCGCAATTTTAGCAACTTTTCTCTTGACGAAATCATTATTGACGCCCGTCAACATCTCGCCGAGAAATATGGCGAACACGGCTATGCATTAAACAAAATGTTTTTTGATGACCCAGAGTTCAAAACCGCTTTAGAAAATCTTCGTGCCCTCACTGCTGACGGAACCGCCTTTCGCCAGCGTTTTCTCAAGGTCAATAACCTCGAACAGCTCTACGTCCTTGAGCAACAACTCTCACAATATCTCTCCAGAGTCGATCCTGATCTAAAAACTTATATAGAGGCCCAAATCCTCCCTCAGTACAGCCAGAACGACCGCGCTCATGGCATTCTCCATATCCGCGAAGTTATTCGTCGTGCTTTCCTCCTTGACGATGTTTTTTCGCTCAATCTCAATCCGGATATGGTTTATGCTATTGCCGCTTACCACGATCTTGGTAAACATATCGACAATGATCGCCACGAATTTATTTCCGCTCAACTCTTCCTAGAGGACTCAAAAATGCCCGACTTCTTCTCCGGCGTAGAACGTCAAATTATTGCTGAAGCCATTGAAGACCATCGTTCCTCTAAGTCGGACACTCCACGCTCAACTTACGGCAAACTTATTTCTTCTGCTGATCGCAATACCCGCATAGAGATGGTTTTCGTGCGCAGCTTTTTTGTCGGTAAAGACCGTCAGCCAGAAACCACTGTCAAGGACTTTCTCGATTATACCTTCCAACGTCTTTCCAGGCGCTACAGTGAAGATGATCCTGAGAATATGTTCTACGCCGACCAAGAATATCTCGATTTTCTCGCCGCAATTCGCAATCTCCTCCAAAGTGAAGCTGTTTTCAAAGATCGTTATTGTGCCGTTAACCAAATCTCATCCCGCGAGCATACTCTCGCCGAAGAACCTGGTGTCGAAATCTCACCCGCCATTTTAATATAAAAGGAGTCTATCACCATGTCTAAAGCCACAGAGGTAACTAAAACTGAAACCGTTATAACTTACGAGGCTATCCCTCAACTTCCCGGCATTAATCCTAATCTTCGCACTTACGTCGAACAGGAAATCTTCCCACGCTACAGCAAGTTCTTTTCGCACGGAATCCACCACATTCATCGCGTTATTGCCGATGCTCTCATGCTTGCCGAATACTATCACAAAGATTTTAATATTACTTATGCTGCTGCCGCCTGCCACGATCTTGGGTTAAAAGTTAATCGTGCCGAGCACGAGCGGGCTTCTGGCGAAATCATCGCCGCCGACAAAAACTTACTACAGTTTTTCTCGCCAGCCGAGCTGCAAGTTGTGCGCGAAGCCGCCGAAGATCATCGCGGCTCGCGTAAAACTCCGCCCCGTAGTTTTTATGGTCGCATGATTTCTGACGCTGATCGAGACTTTGACCTAGCCACGAATGCCTGGCGCTCGCTCGCTACTAGTGTTAAAAACTATCCTGAACTCGCTACCTGTGACGAACAGTTCGAGCTTTGCTATGAGTACCTATCTCGTCGCATCACTGATGGAAAACACTTCAATCTCTGGACTAATAACCCAACCCTAATCAAGCGTCGCGACAAATTCGAACGAGGTTTTCTCGACCGCGACTATTGTCACACAATCTATACCGAGGCCTACAATCGCATGAAGGAAGATGGCACTCTCAAAAAGATTCTAACCTACTACGAAGATTTCTAACCAAGCCGAAGCCCGGCTCACCGTTCCTGTCTTTGCTCTAGCTTCTTAATTTGATTAAATTCTATTTTCATTTCTTTTATCTCGTAGGAAACTGTTTAGGTTTTTAAGGCTTCAACGATTTTAGTAAAATTCTCCTTACCTAGATTCTTTTCCGACAAGATTACGTTGCGTGAGCTATGTGGGGTGATGTAGTTGCCAGACTTTTGGTAATGCACAAGCTCCGGTACAGCTTGGCGCCACAATTTTTTGCCTCGCATTAAGAGGATAGTTGCATTATTACTGATAGCTTGACGAACCAGCTCGAAGCCGTAGTGTTGTGACTCCAGTGGTTTATTAAGCTTAATATCAAAAGTGCTGGAGTAATACGGAAAATATTCAACAACAGCAAAATTACGATTCAAGCCATCACACGTCACTCCGTGGCGAGACAGTGGATTAAAAATCTTTTGACGGAATCATTGGCCACCACTAGTCCAGTCAAATTCATCGTCAAGATGAACCAATCATGAAGTGGTAGAGTCTAAATTATCACGAAGCGCTTGCTGAAGTTTACGGCAATCTAGCTCCACAATATCTTCGGTCCTGGAGTACCCAGGGTTGAGTAATAAGCAAACAACTTTGGCAGATATGACATTGCCAAAGTATGGTTGCGGTAAAAGTTCTATATGAAGATTATAAAAATCAGCCAGTTTAATGTCTTGATCGCATTCGGCGAGGTAGGGTGGGTTCTTCTGTCTGGCTACTTTAAGCCAAGGATTAACTGACACCTTCGACACCGGTAATATTCCTATAATATCATTAACAAAACTGTGGTCGGGGCGACTGGACTCGAACCAGCGACCTCACGGTCCCAAACCGTGTGCGCTACCAACTGTGCTACGCCCCGATAATAACTCAAGCTAGCTGATCAGCTAACCTGATAGATATATTATACTACAACTTGGTAATTTTACTAGAGGGAAAATGTTAGGGTCTCTGTGCTATAATAGATGCATGTTGATTCGTGAGAATGTGCCGATTGCGGCGTTGACGACGATGCGGTTAGGTGGGCCGGCGAAGTTTGTGCTCGAGATAAGAAATAATGACGATGTAGTCGCGGCATACGATTTTGCAAAAGAACGCAATTTGTCAACCTGGGTAATGGGGGGTGGCGCAAATACAATTGGGCTTGATGCGGGTTTTGAAGGGGCAATCTTACTAAATAGAGCGAATGGGATTGAAGTTATTTCTGAAAACGATACAGAATTGATAGTAAAATGTCAAGGCGGAGAGATTTGGGATAATGTGGTGAGATTTGCTTGCGAACGTGGGTATTCGGGCATTGAGGCGATGAGTTTAATACCTGGAACAACGGGAGCGGCACCAGTACAAAACATTGGTGCTTATGGTCAGGAGGTGTCGCAAGTTATCGTAAATGTCGATGCATACGATACAAAAACCCGCCAATTCGTCATGTTAGAAAAATCAGAAATGGATTTAGGATACCGACACACGCGTTTTAACGTTGGAGCTGATAAGGATAGATTTTTCATCACAGCAGTGACTCTGAGATTGAAAAAGGCTCATATGCAGCCACCATTTTATACTTCCCTGCAGGCTTATCTTGATGAGCAAGAAATCAAGGATTATTCACCGATGACAATTAGGACGGCGGTTTGCGCGATTAGAGAAAGTAAGTTGCCAGATCCAGAGAAGGTTGCGAGCGCGGGGAGTTTCTTTAAAAACGTTTACGTTGAGAAAGATGAGATTGCAGAGGTAGAGGCTAAGGGTGTTCCGGTGCGTCGTGAGGCTAACGGCAGAGGCAAAGTAAACGCAGGGTGGATGGTGGAACAATGCGGGTTGAAAGGTAAAGAACTGTACGGGTTCCGAGTAAACGATAAGGCGGCGTTGGTGCTGATTAACGAGAAGGCGAAAAGTTACGCAGATTTAGCCAAAGCACGTGCGGAGATTGTGGAGAAGGTAAAGAATAAATTTGGTCTGACCTTAGAACAAGAACCAGTGGAGATTCCAGTAAAGGAGTAGTGAGCAATGAAAAGTTTGAATGGAGCAGAATTAGCGGGGTATATTAAAGAAAACCAGGCACATTTGGCACGGGGTTTGCTGGCGCGGGGCGTAAAGCCAAGACTGGTGATTATTCGCAACAGTAAGAGTCCGGTGATAGAAAAATACGTATCGTTAAAGAAAGGCTACGGCGAAGACATTGGCGTGGAAGTAGAAGACCGGTTATGTGAAGATTTAGAAGCGGCGGTAAACGAAGCTAATACGCGTGATGATATACATGGCGCGATAATACAGTTGCCACTGGAAGGCGAGCAGAATGTGGAGAGCATTGTTAATTCCCTAGCGCCAGCAAAAGACGTGGACGGGCTGGGAGAAAAAGCAGAGTTTGACTCGGCGACAGCAACAGCAATTAATTGGTTGTTGGCGGGATATAATATTGATCTTACAGGGATGTCGATTGCACTCGTGGGGCATGGGCGCCTAGTAGGCGGCCCACTTGAGAAAATGTGGCGAGATTCTGGATATCAAGTGAGAACATTCCGGAGAGGCGATGATTTGTCGGAACTGAAAAGTTTTGATGTGGTAGTTAGCGCAACGGGTGTACCACACTTGATCAAATCGGAAATGATAAAAGTTGGCGCCGTAGTAATAGATGCAGGTACAGCCAGCGAGGGCGGTGTCTTGGTGGGAGATCTTGATGATAGCGTCCGTGAACGTACAGATCTGACAGCAATCACGCCAAAGATTGGCGGAGTAGGACCGCTAACGGTCACGGCGCTGTTTGAGCATGTGCTGATAGCGGCGGGAAAGGTTGGTTAAAGTTTATTGCTTTTGCCGAGATTACAGCGTTCGCATAGGGTCTGCAAGTTACCCATGACGGTCTTACCTCCTTTAGAAACTGGTATAATGTGATCGACGTGCAACTTAGCTCCTTCACCAGCAGATATGCCACAGATACAGCATCTAAAATCATCCCGCTTTAGTACGTTGTAGCGGATACTATCACTCATGATTGAACGCTCGTATTTTACACTAATAACATAATTTTTTTGTTGCTGCCATTTGTGGTAAGCGGCTGCTAGCTCCTTAAATCGGTACACACTTTTTCTTTCATAATACTTTTGACCTTTGGGACTACGATAATAAGCTTTGAGCTTTAGCTCAATATTATACGGTATAGGGAGTAAGTTCTTTTCGATGAGAATCTTCTCGTATTTTAGGAATTGTTTTTCACTGAGATGTTGAGATTTGATCTTTTCTGGATGAGGTTTAACGCTACAGTTGCATAAATCTGCCATATACTTATCATATGCAGTTTTGTTGGAGATTGCAGTGTGTATGTCTTCACGTAAATTAGCAATGTTATTTTCTAAATGATAAATAACTATTTCATACCATTTTAGTTTTTGGAGACTTCTATAAGACTTAGTGGGGTGGGTAATTGCCCTTTTAGGGCGAATAAGTTGCGGGAAGGCATAGGTACTGTTAAGCCTTTGCAAAGTTTTATAATTTTTACTAATTGCGGCAACTTTCTTGAGCATCCAATGTCGATACAAAGCGCGAATAATTAGTATTATTGTAGCAATAGTGAGGAGGGCTGACGTAATGGAGACGTAGTCATCGCCTGTTAGCATCACATTAATCTCGCTTCAACATGACGGTGAAGGCTTCGGAGGGGATGTCGATTTTGCCGAAGCGTTTCATGCGGGCTTTGCCTTTTTTCTGTTTTTCGAGGAGTTTGGCTTTGCGGTCGCGATCACCAGTGTGAATCTTGACAGTAACGTCTTTGCGGTAAGCGCCGATGGTTTCGCGGGCAATGATTTTGGCGCCGATAGCAGCTTGCAAGGCAACCTCGAAATTTTGACGCGGAATGACTTCTTTGAGTTTTTTGGTAATACTACGACCAAGCGCATCAGCTTCAGTGCGGTGGCACATAATACTGAGAGCATCCATGCGATTGCTAGCGACGAGAAAATCTAAGCGGACAAGATCCTCAGGACGATAATCGGAAAGCTCGTAATTAAAACTAGCGTAGCCAGAAGTAACGGACTTAAGCTGGTCATAAAAATCAGTAAGCAAATTCGCCATAGGTGCCTCGAAATCGATGACGGCACGGTCTTCGATATAGCTGAGGTTGGTCTGGTGGCCACGCTTTTCGTTAATGAGATTAAGGACGCCGCCAATCATGTTTTGGGGGAGGATAATCTCACCTTTAACCCATGGCTCGCGAATCTCGAGGATAGTGGATTGATCAGGAAGATCAGATGCGGAGCGAATGTTAAGATCTTCGCCGTCAGTGGTGGTAACTTCGTAGTTAGTAGAGGGGTTAGTAATGACAAGATCGAGACCAAATTCCCTTTCGAGCCGCTCACGAATGATATCCATGTGGAGCAATCCTAGGAAACCGATACGTAGACCAAAGCCTAAAACTGGAGAGTTTTCTGGCTCAAAGACGAGAGCGGAGTCGGAAAGAGCAAGCTTCTCGACGGCTTCTTTGAGGTCGTCATACTGGTCGTTGGAGACGGGGAAAAATCCGGCGTAGACAAACGGTAAAACATTTTTATAACCTGGTAATGGTGCGGTGGCAGGAGTCTTAGCAAGTGTGACGGTGTCACCAACTTTGGCTTCACGAGTGGTCTTGAGGTTGGTAACGATGTAGCCGATTTCGCCTTCACTGAGGTTCGGCTTGGGCGACATTTTGGGAGTTAAAGCACCGACTTCGAGTGCGATACCATTAGTATTAGTTGCCATCATTTTGATCTCGGAGTTTTTGTCAATTGAACCATTAAAAATACGGACGTACAAAACAACACCGCGGTAATCGTCGAAGTAGGAATCGAAGATGAGAGCGCGAGTTTCGGAATGTAGAGGTGTAGTATTTTTGGCTTGAGGATTAGGGGCCTTTGCAACGATAGTATCGAGAATCTCAGGGACACCTTGGCCGGTCTTACCGGAAGCCAAGATGATTTCTTCGGGCTTGCAGCCGAGGAGGTTGACGATTTGGGAAGTAACTTTCTCAATATCGGCGGCAGGGAGGTCGACTTTGTTAATGACAGGGATGATATAAAGATCTTGCTCGAGCGCTAGGTAAACGTTGGCAAGAGTTTGAGCTTGAATGCCCTGCGTAGCGTCTACCACCAAAACTGCAGCTTCGACGGCTTGGAGCGAACGAGAGACTTCATAAGAAAAATCGACATGTCCGGGTGTATCGATTAGGTTAAGCTGGTAGCCTTTCCAGTTCATTTGCACTGGCGTAAGTTTGATGGTAATACCCTTCTCGCGTTCTAGATCCATGGAGTCTAGAAGTTGAGCCTTCATCTCACGTACAGCAACGGTGCCCGTGAGCTCCATCATGCGGTCGGCGATGGTGGATTTGCCATGATCAATATGTGCAATAATGCAGAAATTCCGGATTTTTGACTCTTCCATATTAGGCTATATTATAGCATGATATTGGTTTTAGGGGAATAGGACCAGATACTGTGGGTAGCTTTTTATTATGAGATTTTGGTATAATATGTGGTAAATATGAGCGCAAAAAAAGTGTTGGCAGTGTCAGGTGGGGTGGATTCGATGGTGATGCTGGATATTTTTCGGAGTGATGATGTAATAGTAGCGCATTTTAACCATGGTACGCGGCCGTCGGCGAACGATGATATGAATTTTGTGCTTAGAATAGCGGATGAGCGTTACAATCTAGGGGAGCAGAGCGTAACACGAGCGGCGAATCTGGGCGAAGGAGTGTCGGAAGAGGCGGCGCGGGAGGCGAGGTACGAGTTCTTGCGGGCGGTAGCACGGATGCAACCAGTAGCGGGCGAGGTAAAGCTGAGGGCTTGGCGGGCTGGTTCCCTGCCGCAGGGGATAGAAATTAAGATGACAGAAGTTTATACGGCACATCATTTGGACGATTTGGTGGAATCGGTAGCAATTAATTTGACGCGTGGTACGGGGTGGCGAGGGTTGGCAGTGCTGGACGCACCTGGGGTGCGGCGGCCGTTCTTGGAGCCGGAAATTTTGCCAGAAGAGCTGCGGAAGCTGGCGCCGTTTGATAAAAAGGACATTTTACGATATGCGGCAGCGCGGGGGGTTAGGTTTCGACAAGATCCGACAAATACCTCTGATAAATATTTGCGAAATCGGCTGCGAGAAAAACTACATGGGGGTAAGGATGGACGAAGCACTGATGATACTCTTGCGGAAGGGTGGAGAGCTGAGCGAAAGTGGCGGACTGGGCGGCGAAATGAGCAAAGAGTGAAGCGAAAGATTTATAAATTATGGCTCAGACAAAAACAGTTGAAGCAAGAGATTGACGAGCTGGTGGCATGGCTTTTGCCGGGCGAAGGGCAACCGTGGCAGCGGAGTTGGTTTGAGAATCTAGACAAGAACGTGGCATTGGAACTACTACGAGCAGGAGCCCTAAGAGCTGGGATCAGCGCGACACGCCCACAACTGGAGGATTTTCGCCAGGCGATTTTGAATTATGCGCCAGGAAAGTGTTTTAATTTGCCGGGAGATAGGTTGGTGAAATTTACAAAACGAGAGTTCTGGTTGGATTTTTAAGCAGCCTAGATCTCGTATGACTTTGTGAACATTTTTAGGTTGTTTTAGACGGGCATGTGCTATAATGAGTGCAGTTTTAAGTGGAGTTTGAATATGATTACGAAGGCGATTGTACCAGTGGCAGGATGGGGCACACGACGGCTGCCGATTACGAAAATTATTGAGAAATCAATGCTGCCGGTGGGTAATAGACCGCTGGTGGATTATTCAGTGCAGGAGCTGATCAGAGCAGGTGTCACAGATATCTATATGGTGATTTCTAATGTAGAGCCGTGCCAAGTGAAAGCTTTTTATCAGGACAATAAGGCTCTGAATGACTACCTAATTGAGCGTGGGAAGGAAGATCGCTTGAAATTGGCGAAGACCTTGCCAGATGATGTGAAGATCCACTATATTACGCAGGACCCATCAGGTAAGTATGGTACAGCAGTACCGATTGCGATGGCGGTGGAAGAATATAAGATTAATGAGCCGGTACTGGTGTTTATGGGGGATGATTTTATCTGGAACCCAGATGGCGAATCATCAGCAGAGGCGCTAATGAAGACCTTGCAGAGCGAGAGTGAATCAGCGATTTTTGGGGTGGAGATACCACGGGAGGACGTTGAGAAGTATGGTGTATTCTCGGTAGAAGATGGCTTACTTAAAGAGGTGATTGAGAAGCCAAGTGTAGAAGAGGCACCATCAAATCTAATTAACGTCAGTAAATATGTAATGTCTCCAGAATTACTGCAAGAGATAGTACGGTATGTAAATGAGAATGATTTTGGGCCAAAAGACCAAGAATATGTGGTGACAGATCCGATTGATGGTTATATCAAAAAAGGTGGAATTATGCATGTGGCGACGACCGACGGCGAATATCTGGACGGCGGATCGCTCGAGGGATGGGTGCATGCGAATAACGTGGTTTGTGGCGCATAAATCTTTGCGGCGTATGGGTTGTGAGGTGTTTGTGATGCGGGATCTAGTTGAGCGATGTTCACAACATGTGGTCTGTATGCGGAATTATGTGTGATACTATATCACTAGATGAATAATCGTACAAGTTAGTATATCATGATGTGAATGAGTCTTTGGGATAATTCCCTGTTTTGGGTAATTTTGGTGACTTTTTGATAGTAATTATTCGTTCTGTGATATAATTGTTTTATGAGTAAATCACGTGTTGAACCGAGTTATCAAGAAGCGATTGGGCGCGTAGTAGAACGTTTGCGCACCGAAAAAGGCTGGACGCAAGCGCAGCTAGCCGAGGCGATTGGTAGTAGTCAGTCAGCAATTCATCGCATTGAAAAGGGGCGACAGAATATTTCCTTAGATTTGACTAAAAAATTATCTCGGGCGCTAGGTGGGCAGATTTTATCAGTAAATGACTCTGTATCGCAAAGTTATCGCATTAATGGTGGTAAAGAGCTACATGGTGAAGCGATAATCAATACGAGCAAAAACGCAGCAGTAGCATTGCTTTGTGCTTCCCTTTTGAATAGCGGCGTCACGACACTGAAACATTTGGCGAGGATTGAGGAAGTATTCCGAATTATTGAGGTGTTAGAGTCAATTGGGGTAAAATGCCGCTGGATCAATGATGGTCAGGACCTAGAGATTACCCCGCCGACACAGCTAGATTTACACCATATTGATGTAGAGGCGGCTCGTAAAACACGTTCTGTGTTGATGTTTATGGGACCACTTTTGCATAAGTTTAAGAAGTTTCGTCTACCATATGCGGGTGGATGTACACTGGGTACGCGGACGATTGAGCCACATCTAAGAGCCTTGTATGAATTTGGATTGAGGGTCGATGCAGCAAGCTGCAGTGGGTTTTATGAAACGACCGTAGAAGAGAAAAAAGTTCGGCAAGAACAATGGAAAGCAGCACGTTCGGTAGAATCAGTGCGTTCGCTCTACCCGCCAAAGAAGATTGTGCTGATTGAGCGGGGAGATACCGTGACTGAGAACGTACTGATGGCGGCGGCGTTATATCCGGGTGAGACGACAATAGTAGGAGCATCTTCGAATTATATGGTACAGGATTTGTGCTTCTTCTTGGAGAAACTAGGGGTGAAGATCCGCGGAATCGGATCGACTACGTTAAGAGTGCGTGGGAAGTCAGAGATAAACTCAGACACCGAATATGCGCCAGCAGAAGATCCAATTGAGGCAATGTCGTTTATTGCGGTGGCGCTGGTAACAAAGTCCTGTTTAACAATCCGGAGAGCGCCGATTGAATTCTTGGAGATTGAGCTAGAGATTCTAAAAAGTATGAATGCGCGGATTGATCAGTCGCCAGAATATTACAGCGCGAATGGGCGCACGCGACTAGTGGATCTAAAAATCCATAAATCTGAGCTAGTGGCGCCGACTGATAAAATCGCGCCGATGCCATTCCCTGGTCTGAATATTGACAACTTACCATTCTTCTCGGTGATTGCGGCGACAGCAAAAGGTCGCACTTTGATACATGACTGGGTGTTTGAAAACCGAGCGGTGTATGTCACTTATCTTGAGAACTTGAATGCGAAAGTGGAACTGCTAGACGCGCACCGCGTATATCTAGAAGGGCCGACAAATTGGCGAGCGGCAGAATTAGTGGCACCACCGGCTTTGCGCCCGGCAGTAGTAGTGATGATTGCAATGCTGGCAGCGCCAGGGACTTCGATTCTGAGGAATATCTATTCGATTAACCGTGGGTATCAAGATTTTGCGGCGAGACTAAATAAGCTGGGGGCGGATATTAAACCGCTGCTAGAGATTTAGAGACTAATGAATATGGAGTAGTGACTCGAGAGTTGGTTTTTTGAGGCTCTGGTGCCGGCGGGCTAAAGCTAGCTTTCTTATGGTAAAACGCGGCAAGTATTGTAGCATACTTTAGCTCATGGCAACAAGCATAGCTGGTATAAAAGTTTGTAGATGCGAAAAACGGAAAAAGATTTTTTATTGTTAGCGCTTGTTATTTTAGAAACTTTTGCTATATAATCGCCGACGTGGGCGAAAAGTATTTGGCAACGCACCTTAAGTGAATAGAATGAAGGGAGGCAGTTATGGTTCTAAAACTGAAAATTTGGTTCTTAGTAATCGAGATTAGTTTGAAGCTAAAATAGTTGGCTGCTAAATACAGCCAACTAAACATAACTTGATTCCATTCTACCAACAACTAATAGCAGAGTCAATACTTTTTGCCCCAAACATGCTATAATCATAATAACAAAGGAAGGTAATATGACGAAAAAAGCTACAAAACCAGAGACTGGCGAAGATTCCGGCAAGAAGCAAGCCCTTGATCTCGCAATTCAGCAAATTACAAAACAATTCGGTACTGGCGCGATTATGAAGCTTGGCGACACACGAAAGATTGATGTGGAACTTTTGCCGTCGGGATCATTATCGCTAGACCTAGCGCTGGGTGGTGGCTATCCAAAGGGACGGATTATTGAGATTTATGGACCAGAATCTTCCGGTAAGACTACTTTGGCGCTGCACGCGATTGCAGAAATGCAGAAGCAAGGTGGACAGGCAGCGTTTATCGACGCAGAGCACGCACTGGACCCAGCCTATGCAAAGAAGATTGGGGTGGATACGGATAATCTATTTATCTCGCAGCCGGACAACGGTGAGCAAGCTTTAGAGATTTGTGAGACTTTGGTGCGGAGCGGAGCAGTGGATCTTATTGTAGTGGACTCGGTAGCGGCGCTAGTGCCACAGGCAGAAATTGATGGCGATATGGGCGATGCACAGATGGGTCTGCAGGCGCGCTTGATGTCGCAAGCGATGCGGAAGCTGACTGGGATTATTTCGAAGTCAAAGGCGACAGTGATTTTTATCAACCAGATTCGTATGAAGATTGGCGTAATGTTCGGCAACCCAGAAACGACGACTGGCGGCAACGCGTTGAAGTTTTATGCTTCGGTGCGGATGGATATTCGACGGATTGGGCAGATTAAAAACGGCGAAGACATTGCCGGTAACCGCACAAAAGTGAAGATTGTGAAGAATAAGATCGCGGCACCGTTTAGGACGGCTGAGTTCGACATTATGTACAATGAAGGCATCAGCAAGACTGGTGATATCTTGGATATTGCAATTCAAAAGAACATTATCGAGAAAGCTGGCGCGTTCTTGAAATATAAAGGCGAGACGATTGCGCAGGGTCGAGAAAATGCGAAGGAATTACTGCGGAAAGATCCGGCTTTGATGAAAGAAATCGAGCATCAGGTGCGTGTGGCGGCGAAGTTGGACGCAGATGATAGTGTGGCGAATGAAGGTGATGACAATGCGGTAGAGGGCGGAGCTACCGAAGTAGCTGCGAACTAATGCTAAAAATTGAAAGCCTGCACGAAGATGCTGACACTGGGCTAGAAACACCCTCTAGCCGGAGTGTTCGTGTTGCAGGAAGAGCATCGAGCTGCGCAAGAGATGCGTCGGTACTCACGATTACGCAACTAACCTCGGGCGTACGGGATCCAAATCGTGTTAACGTTTTTGTGAATGATAAGTTCGCGTTGTCGTTAGATGTAAAACAAGTGGTAGACTTGTCAATAAAGGTAGGCAAGAGCTTAAGTGAAACCGAATTACAAGAGCTGCATACCGCATCAGAATTTGGCAAACTATATCAACGTACACTGGAGTGGGTGCTGATGCGCCCGCGCTCAGTCTGGGAGACGCGCGATTATCTGAAACGTAGGCAAATTAAGCGCACTCAGCTAAACCGTAAACGTTCGCATGATGAGTTGAAGCCCTTACCTGAAATACAAAGTTCGGCAATAGAACTTGTGGTAGAAAGGATGATTGAGCGCGGGTATGTAGACGATCGGAAGTTTGCGGAGTTTTATGTAGAGAACCGCTTCGTGAAAAAAGGAGTCAGCAAACGTCGACTGGAGCAGGAGCTGCGCAAGAAGCATGTGCCCGAGGAAGTAATTCACGAAGTGCTGAGCACTTCCACGCGTAGCGAGAAAGAAGAGCTTGCGAAGATGATTGCTAAGAAAAGTAAGCGGTATGACGAGCAGAAATTAATTGCGTACTTGGTGCGGCAAGGGTTTAGCTACCAGCTGGTTATTGATGCAGTGGAGAAGATAAAGGCTGCTGGTGAGATGGGAGTTTAAACAAAATTTAAGGTTAATTCCCTAGCGGTGTGTTATAATGAGGTTATGTTAATCAATGGCTCGAGATTAGAAGGTTGCCCGGTGATGAGCCTGCATATTGGCGGGGAAATTGCGCGGGTGACGGAGCCGATTGTCGATCCGAACAGCTTGAAGATAATTGGGTTCAAGGTGGAGGGCAAAATGATTCGTGATGAAGTGGGGGATATTTTGCCGATTGAGAGCGTACGCGAATTCTCAAGGATGGGGATGATTGTTGATTCGATTGACGAGTTCGTACATGATGCAGACATAGTGAAGATTAAGAAAGTTCTGGAGCTAAATTTTGCGCTGCCGGGGCTAAAAGTAGTGACGCGAAAAGAAATCAAGCTGGGTAAAGTGTTGGATTTTACAGTGGATACTGAAGCTTGGTATGTCCAACAAATCATTGTGCAACGCCCGCCGTTGAAAGCGTTTTTTGACCCAGAGCTAACGATCCCGCGTAAGCAGATTATCGAGGTAGACGACTATAAAGTGATAGTGAAAGATGAGCATGAAAAAGTAAAAAGCAAAGTTGAGAAAATTGAGGCTGCGGCTACTTTCGTGCCGAATTTCATTAACCCATTCCGCGAGCCGGACTTTGCGAATGAGAAAAATACGAAATAGTTCTGGTGTAGGCGCAGAGAAAAATGGTTGTTTTTTGGAAGAAATAAGCACTTTGCTAGAAAAGTATGATACAATAGGGTTGCACACAATCATGGATGAGTAAAATGTTTTGTTTTGCTGTCATCCTGCGAAAGAAGGCGTCACCGAACGTCTAATGCAGGATAGGCTTTTAAAGTTACCCATGATTAGTGTGCCCGTTCGTGGCGCCTTTTTTGACATCAAGAAGCGCACAAAGGACAATATTCCCGGCATATAAATAATATATGTTGTTGTGCGTTATTTTTGTTACCTCAAAATAGGTAGCTTGAGCGCGGTAGAAACTAACTAAGCTTGTCTATATCAAGCGAGACTAGACTTAGCTCATGTTCCCTTTCGCTCTCAACTTTCCACGAGCAAAAAGTTATAACTATAAACCAAAAGGAGGGCCATAATATGCGTCACAGGTCTAAAT
>CAMNUC010000006.1 GCA_946560015.1 uncultured Candidatus Saccharibacteria bacterium
GAGGCTGCCGCGGATTCTCTTAAACACGAGTTAGCTGAGCTTGAAAAAGCCTTCCCGGATTTAATTACCCCAGATTCGCCAACTCAGCGTGTAGCCGGCAAGCCACTTGACAAGTTTGAAAAAGTTACTCATGCCGAACGCATGATCTCACTCACGGATGTCTTTTCAGAAGACGAGATTCGCGATTGGATTAATAGCAATGAAAAATTAGCTGGCAGAATCACAGAGTTCTTTACCGATATTAAGATGGACGGCTTGGCTTGTGCTCTGCACTATGAAAATGGGATATTCGTACAGGCAGTTACGCGTGGTGACGGTCTAGTGGGTGAAGATGTTACGATGAATGTGCGCACAATTGAAAATGTTCCACTCAGTATCTCGGAAAAAGGGCATGTTGAGGTGCGTGGAGAAATCGTAATTTTCAAGAAAGACTTTGATGAACTCAACGCAAAACAAGAACGCGCTGGCGAAAAGCCTTTTGCTAATCCGCGCAACTTAGCCGCAGGTAGTATTCGTCAACTTGATCCAAAAGTTGCCGCTAGCCGCAAATTGAAGTTCATGGCATATGACCTAGTGTCACCTAACCTACCCAAAAATAACGCAGCCTACACCAAACTTAGAGAGCTTGGTTTTCGTACTAGCGGTGAAGATAAAGTCTTCACAAAAGTCGAGGATGTCTTTCGGGAGATTAAGCATCTAGAAGAATATCGTAAGACTTTGCCTTTTAATACGGATGGCATAGTAATTAAAATTAATGACCGCAAGATCTATCAGAGACTTGGTATTGTCGGCAAAACCCCGCGTGGTGCGGTGGCCTTTAAATTCCCAGCTGAGGAGAATACTTCTATTGTAAAGGATATCGTTATCTCAATTGGCCGTACTGGTGCAGCTACGCCGGTTGCGATTTTTGATCCTGTCCAACTTGCCGGCAGCACAGTCAAGCACGCTAGCCTGCACAACGCAGATGAAATTAAACGCCTTGATGTGCGTATTGGTGATACGGTGATTGTATATAAAGCCGGCGATATTATCCCGCAAATTAAAGAAGTTCTTAAAAGCTTACGGCCAAAAGATACGACGGAATTTAATTATGAACAAGCCCTGAAACTACAGTACCCAGAGCTAGAATTTGAGCGTCCGGAAGGTGAAGCCGTCTACCGCGTGAAAGGCGAAAATTCAGATCTCATATTAAAACGTACTATTGAATATTATGCGTCAAAGCCTGCGCTTAATATTGATGGACTTGGCGAAAAGAATGTTGTCGCACTAGTAGATTCAGGGCTCGTCAAGGGCATCCCAGACCTTTATCGTCTCAAAAGCTCACGCCTAATGCAACTAGAGCGTTTTGGCGAATTATCCGCCCAAAACTTAGTCCAAGCCATCACCAATAGTAAGCAACCGCAGCTTAATAAATTCATTACCGCCCTTGGCATTCGACATGTTGGTGCGCAAACCGCCGCCACCCTGGCTCGTGGGTTTAAGGATATTGAAAAGCTTGCTAACGCTACCGAGTCACAATTGCTCGAGATGCAAGATATTGGTAAAGTCGTTGCAGAATCAATTTTAGCCTATTTCGCTGATGAGGATAATCTTAAGATGCTCCGAGAACTAAAAGAGCTAGGGGTGAGGCCCGAGGTAGTGAGCGTACAAGGTCTACCATTGGTTGGCAAAAGCTATGTCGTAACAGGCACTCTTGCAAGCATGGGGCGTGAGGAGGCTGAAGACAGGCTCCGTGCGCATGGAGCAACGGTAACTAGCGGTGTCACTAAAAATACCACAGCTTTGATTGCTGGAGAAAAACCTGGTAAAAGCAAAACTGAAAAAGCTACTAAACTCGGTATCGCCGTAATTAGCGAAACAGACTTATTGCAGCTAATTAGCCCATAAAACTTAGCAGCAAAATAAAAGAGGCGTACCGGTTGGTGCGCCTCGTATTTCGTTAGAAGACTAAAAAATCCCAAGCTAAAGCAGAGAAAGGCCTCGTCGCTATTGATGACGTCAAAGCCGCGTCGGGCTCTCTAGATTCCGGCTCCGGCGGCGCTACATTCGTCATGGCTTCTTCATCCAGCTTTGTCGTGAAGGCTCCATGCGGGAGAAAAATCTTCGGGTTCGTCGCATCAAACTCATCCGTTACGTATCGATGATACTCCATCTGGAATTTCTCCGCTACATCCAACATTGTATGGTGCGAATTCCATAAGCCGATGTCGATCCATACCAGTTGCTCGGGATCTTCTTTCACTGACTTCCATACCTCATAATCACAAAACCATTTCAGGCTGCCATCATCGGTAGGGAATTCTTCAATTGCCAAAAGTGCTTTGGTACTCGGGCGATAGGTTTCGAAGAATGCATCAGAATAAGCCACATAGTAATTATGTCGCTCCGTCCAATAATCATTCATCGCAGTTGGCTCACCCCAGCCCGCGTCGGTTTGCTCAAGCGTATAAATGTATTCATCGCTGATTATCATCGTCCGTTCAAACTCATTCTCGGCGGCTGATTTGAGATCCTGGCCAGAAAACGCTGAGCCACTAGGGTGGTTATGGATAAAAAGTGTTCCTCCATCTTTAGTAAAATCGGTACGCATGGAATGGGTAGTATAAACTTTCGTCTCCATATTGCTGGTCACTTCAAACGCTTTTTGCCCGTTCTGATAAAAGCCGCAGGCGAACTCGATTTCTTTACCGCGCAAAGCGCGAATAATTTCGGCAAGAGTGTCACCATTATCAGTAGGATAAATTGGCTGAGTTTTGCTCAAGGACGCGGGTGAGCTGGACTCAGTTGACGCTGCGTAAGCTGCCGCAACTACTACATTGCTCGCACTCACAGTGGTAAACAATATCCACGCGAGTAATACGCTAAAGACTTTGCTAATAACTTTACTCTTTTGCATGAAAAACACCTCCATTATCTCGCGCAAAAGACTACTTGGTTGCCTTCTAACTCACTATATCTTAAAGTACGCGACGCCCCGGCAACGTCGAATACGGTATAGCCTTGTTTTATCACAAACTTTTTCACACAACAAGACTTGACAATACAAGCAACTAACATACCATTAAGTAAAAGACGAATATTATTATCAAATTATACTATAATATAATATATGCCCAAGTTCGAACTAGTTTCCAAATACCAGCCTACCGGCGATCAGCCTCAAGCTATCGCTCAGCTTGCTGCTGGGCTAGATGCTAATGTCCGCGAGCAGACTTTGCTTGGCGTGACTGGCTCCGGCAAAACTTTCACCATGGCAAACTTGATTCAACACTATCAACGCCCTACTTTAATTCTTGCGCACAATAAGACTCTTGCCGCTCAACTATACTCAGAGTTCCGAGAGTTTTTCCCTAAGAATGAAGTACATTATTTCGTTTCTTACTTCGATTATTATCAACCGGAAGCCTATATCGCCTCCACGGATACTTATATTGAGAAAGATTCCGCCATCAATGAAGAAATTGATCGCTTGCGTCACGCTGCTACCGTCGCACTCTTGACACGCCCTGATACGATTGTGGTTGCGTCGGTCTCCTGTATCTATGGTATTGGCTCGCCAGATCATTACACCGAGATGTCGTTGCCGCTCATGAAGCAAGATGGGCGTTGGACGGTCATCGGTAAGGACGCTCTTACCAGCATCCTCGCACAAGCCTCTCCCGACACTATGCCAAACGCTCCGCTCATCAATGTTAGCACACAAAGCGATAATTCGCTTAGCCAGCAGAACTTCATCATTTACCTAATCGCCATGCAGTATCATCGCAATGACCTTGCCTTTGAGCGTGGTAATTTCCGTGTTATGGGCGATACCATTGACCTATTTCCCGCCAGTGGGGAATGGGCCTACCGTTTTGAGTTTGGCTTTGATAACCTCGAAACGGTCCGCATTATTGACCCGCTCACCGGCGAAACTCGTGAAAAACCTGATCGTATCCATATCTTTCCGAATACACATTATGCTACGCCCAAAGATCAACTCACTCGCGCCATCGACGGCATCAAAGCTGAGTTTGACCTGCGCATGAAATACTTTGAGAAGCACGAAAAATACCTCGAGGCTCAGCGCCTCAGCCAGCGCACCAAATACGATCTCGAAATGCTCGAAGAAACTGGCTTCGTCAAGGGAATCGAAAATTACTCACGCCACCTCGACGGTCGCAAAGCTGGTGAGCCGCCTGCTACCTTAATCGATTTCTTCCCAGAAGATTTCTTGCTCCTCGTCGATGAAAGCCACATGACTTTGCCGCAGGTGCGCGGTATGTATAATGGCGACCACGCTCGTAAAGAGACTCTAGTAGAGTATGGTTTCCGTTTGCCGAGTGCATTAGACAACCGCCCGCTTATCTTTACTGAATTTCAAAGTCATATTAAACATGCAGTTTATGTTTCTGCTACCCCTGGTCCATACGAGCTTGAGCATTCTCCCGAGCCAGCCCAGCAGGTCATCCGCCCCACTGGCCTCCTTGACCCAGAGATTGAAGTACGCCCTTCTGAAGGTCAAATTGACAATCTCATGGAAGAAATCGACAAGCGTATTGCTAAAGGTCAGCGCACTCTCGTCACGACGCTCACTAAACGCATGGCCGAAGATCTCACAGACTACCTCAAAGAACGCGATGTTAAAGTCGCCTATATCCACTCCGACATTGATACTTTGGAGCGTGGTGACATCTTGCGCGATTTGCGCACTGGCGTCTATGACGTACTAGTCGGTATTAACCTTCTACGCGAAGGGCTAGATCTTCCCGAAGTATCTTTGGTGGCGATTCTCGATGCTGATAAAGAAGGCTTTCTACGTTCCGAGAGTGCTCTCATCCAGACTATTGGCCGCGCCGCTCGCCATGTCGAGGGCCACGTCATTATGTATGCTGACAATATCACCGAAAGTATGCATAAAGCCATCGATGAAACCATGCGTCGCCGTGACATCCAGCAGGAGTACAATAAGAAGAACGGTATCGTTCCGCGTTCTGTCCAGAAAGAAATTGGCGCTGGTCTGCGCGCCATCATCCCGCAAAAAGAAGAAGCTACCAAGCTGGATCTCAAACGTATTCCGCCAGAGGAGATTCCTAGCCTTATCAAGGAGCTCCAATCTCAAATGCAGCTTGCTGCCGCTAACCTTGACTTCGAGCAGGCCGCCTTCCTCCGTGACCAAATAGCGGAGATTAAGGGCGAGGCCAGTAAGAAAAAGAAATGATTAAACATCTGCCCAAATTCGCCATTGTGTCACTTACTATCATAATCATTGGGGTCCCCTACGGTTTGTATATCATTCCACACCGCCAATACTCTAATGCTGATTTTGGCATAGAAACTTACCAAAGCTCTCGTGACCAAGACGCTGATGGTATTGACGACCAGACCGATATTCTCGAGAGCGCCCGCGCCTATCTCGCCACCAAGCCCAAGTATAAAAGTATTTACTATGCCACCGGCTATCCCGATGACAACCATGGCGTCTGCACTGATGTCGTAGCTTTTGCCCTAAAGGGCGCTGGCTATGACCTGCGTGAATTACTTGATGCTGACATCGAGGCTAGCCCTTCTGCCTACGATATCGAAGTCCCCGATAAGAACATCGATTTTCGTCGCGTCAAAAACCTCCAGGTCTGGTTCTCACGCCACGCCCAGAGTCTTACTACCGACACTAGTCAAATCTCCGAATGGCAAGGCGGCGACATTGTTGTCTTTCCAGATCATATCGGCCTCATCTCCAACCACCGCACCAGGGAAGGTAAACCTTTCCTGATTCACCACTACAGCCCCTTTCAGGTTACCTACGAAGAGGACGTGCTTGACCGCTACGGTCAGATCATTGGGCATTTTCGCATGAGCTAATCCCAGTTCCAGCCTCTAGAGCATCATTGCAATTATTACCCCGCAGCTACCTTCTCAACGAAAACCGCCCTAGCTGGTACAAGGATCCTTGCCAAATCCCTCAAAATCCAAAATAACCATTGACATTTTGGGAAATGTGTGCTACAATGGAAGTATAGGGTGTAAACGTACCCCTAGCACCTATCTATTTTTATAGAGAATTTAGCGATTCTTAATTCTGTCATTTTTGAAGGAGGAATTCTGTTATGAACCCTAATGTCACTCTCTCGGCGCTCCTGAATAAGGCGAAACGCGCTGGCTCATCCGAAGATACCGCACTCCAGGAAGCCTTAGGATCCCACCTGTCCACCCTCAAAAGCTACGGTTTCGACGCGTCATTGGAGGATACTACTTTTGGTCCGATGATATCCATCGCCAAAGACAACGAATCCTATATGAATGAGGCTTTCGTGCTGAGCTGGGATTCTGTCGCAAAGGTAGCTCGCCTTACTGAGCAGGCTTGCTTCTGCGCTGAGCTGCATGAGCTGATGCCTCGTATGGCATTGCTGGGTTGGACTGTATCCCACAGCGATATAGCCTCCAATTCGAGACTGAGCGTCAACATCCAATATCGCGACGGTCTGGCGACCGATTATAGCCCTACTTATACAGATCTTCTCAAAATCCGTCGCACCCTGGATGTCGCCGAGGTAGACTACGTCATCGCCACCGCCATGCCGCTCTTCAAGAAGTTGGGGTGGGAGCTCAAGTACTGCAAGGACTGCTACGCCATCCTTGAAGCTGACAAGAAAAATCTCCACCATGTACCGTTCAACAGCCCCGATGTCGCCCATAAAGTCGTCGCTGCCGCCCGCGCTCAGAAAGAGGCAAATCACATTGCCGAAGAATTTTGCTAAGCCTAAACAAACCCCCGGTCCGCCGGGGGTTTACCCTTGTCGAAGCCTATAATCGTGTAAATAAGAACTTTTACAAATCCATAGCATCAATCAACCAACCAAAAGCCAAAACAACCTTGACTTTATAGCTAAAGTGTGCTACAATAGAGAAATAAGCCTCGCAGAGGTTCAATCTGTAGTGGCTTGGTACGCACCTTACAGGTAGTCTCAGTGAGGCAAAATCTTCAAAGGAGTGATCAAAATGGGTTGGATTCTCACCCATAGTACTTCAGAGTCCGCAGCGCTTGATCTGATGCAATCTCGGAGCAAGCCCCCGGTCGGTATCATCTTTATTGGCGGTAGCGACAACACCATCAAAACAATTGCGACCGCTATCAGTAGCCGCAGTCTCAGCACCCGTCCCCACACAACCTACGACATTATCGCGTCTTCCGAGCTAGCATCTTTGCCGCAGGACATTTTTGAAGTCAATCATTTTGTAATCATCAACCTCCTCAGCGGTCTCAGCGGTAACCCCCGCTTCCGCCATGAGGTTGTTCGGGAGCTGCGTCAGCGTGGTGCTAAAAATGTCATCATGATCTGGATCAGGGGAAACCTCAAGAGTGACAACCTCGTCGCCTGTGCCATCGACGAAGCACTCCGCCAGAACCCGCCCACCGTTGATGGTCTCGACTACCTTTTCACCCTGGAGCCCTAGCTCCACAACACCCCCGGCTTAGCCGGGGGCTTTTGCACCGCATAGCAGAACTAAAGCTAGTTGGCTAAGGCCTCTCCAACTATAAAAATCCCCCAGTTAACCGGGGGATTTTAAAGCATCGATGAAGGTATAGCCAATCATTAAGCGGGCGCAACTAGCGGTACTAAGCATGGCTTCAGGTTATGTCAGCGGGAAACTCCCACGCCTCTAACAACGCAAACTGTTCCGCTAGTTCTGTTCGGCGCTCTCTATCATTGGCCTCTCGGTAGGCCTGGTCTTTCCATTCTAGATAACCTAAGTCATCTTCCAGCTCCTTGAGAGATAGTTCGCAAAACGTATAGTATCGCACTGCGTTCTTTAGCTTGTATGCCTTGCGGGATTCTAAAAACCCATCAGGCAAATATAACTCAGCTGAAAACAAGGTAATATCAAGCGTCAACCCTAACCCCGAAACTCGTTTCTGCAAGGATCTAAATTGCTCTACATATTGTCCCCACCTTTCAAAAACACATCGTAGCCCCCTTAAATATCCGTTCACATAATAATCGCCGTTAGGGTCAGTGTATGCTACGGTTATTTGATGTAAATCCGAGTAGAGACATGATGGACGCTCCTGCCAAGTATAATCAGCCTCTCGACATTCAATCAAGCTTACTGCCTGATATCCGGTCGCTTGGCGGATTTTCTGGATCTCCCAGTTTACGGAGTCAATAGAGCTTTTCATCTCCTCAACCAATTTTTCGTAAGTAATTTCGCCATTACGGTATAATCTCGCCATATATTCCATATGCATAAAGAAACCACTCTCTTTCCTGAAAATATCCTTCATCAACCTGATAATGTACAATCTTCTTCATATCTTACCATAAAATACTATATGATGCAAGAGTATTGCGGTCTTTACTATTTACTAAAACTCAAGTATTATACAAATAAGGTATTTAATCAAAATGGAAAAGATCCCCAGTTTTCACCAACCGGAACAAGAACCCGGTACTAGGCCAGATGTTTGCCCACCACTTACAGACATTTTGCAAAGCCCGGAGCAAGCTGAGCGGATTTGGCCAGAGTACGCCGCTGAGCTTCTTCCACAAATTGAAAAGCATACCCAGGATGCTCACGCTATCGCCGAATATCTTGACGTCCTCAAACAAGGTGTTCTTGACACGGATACACGGGGGCGCTTCTATGAATCGGCTAGCAATTTGTTAAATAACCCTGAGCAAGAGCGTATTGCGTTATTTTTGCCATTTGAGAGTTTTCCGACCCCCGACGACCATGGCCATGCAGCGGAGCAGTTCCGCTCAAGCTATCTTACTGCTTGGAGCAATCTTCTACACGTACAAGATGTCAGGGCGAGCTTTGTGGATGGCGACGTTTTGGAAGTGGATGCACGCCCAGGCGACCCCGAGCGAGTTGTTAAGGCAGCGCATTTGGCACCATGGCTAGTCCAGCATGGGCTCATTATGGCGCAAGATGTTATTTCGATTGCCAGCGGGAATGATCAACTTTTAACGCGCAGCCTACTCGAAACCAAAGGTCTCATGCTAGATATGGGGCTGCTCTCCACAGCGGAACAACGCTCTCTAGAGAGGATAGAGCACAGCCTCCCCGAGCGCTCTCCTACTGCTCCGCCAAGGTATATTACACTAGCTCGCCAAGCTTGGCTAGCAGAAAAAGCTCGCGGTATTGAGCGCCCTGCTATCGCAACGCACGATCTAGATATGTCGTTTTCTGAACGCTTAGCTGGGCTAGAGGAGGAGATTGCTGTTGCTAGGGAAATTACCGACAGTATTGACCCCAATGTGAGTTATGGAGTAGCATGGCTTGGTGGATCGCGACTCAAAGGTTATAGCCAAGATAGCTCCGACCTCGACCTCTATATCCCAGTCAAATCTACAGAGTATGGGGAAGGTCTAATAGCCGTTGATGGCGCTAGTACGGTGCCAGTGTTAGATATTAAAGACGACTTGCCCAGCTATGCGCACGAAGTGTTTAATATGGCGTGGGTTGGCGAACCGCAAAAGATCACCGCATTACAGTGGTTACTTGCGCCAGAGTATTTCAAAGAAGCCGACCTCCAAACCCGCAAGTGGACTACGGAACGCCTCGAACAAGATTTATTGGAATACCGGCTACTACATAAAGGCTACCCTCGCTTGTGCCCGGACACTAACCCAGAGTACAAGAAGTATATTTCGATGGATGGTCAAAGTGCTTTTTATGAAAGCGGGTATCGCATTCTTGCCACTAGAATTTTCGCAAATTCTATATTCATACCACAAATTAGAGAATAATGCAATACTCCACCGGTAGCTGTTACCGGTGGAATAGCAACCAACGGGCGATTTTTGCCAACGAAAAAGCGCATAATTACACCCAGTTGACAAATTTACAAAAAAAATGGGTGGAGCCGTAGGCTCCACCCATACCTTACTGTAAGGTGCGATAAAAATTTGATAAACCGAGAGAATGTGACGCATCACAGAGTGTCGCCACTTAAGGTGGTGAACGGCCCGCCATCGTCAGGTTTACTGACAGCCAGTCCCAACTGCGACCAGCTAATCTGGCTTCCCAGTGTGAACAGCGCTGTATAGTAGCCGATCTCGTTATCGGCAGCAATGCCGTCCGTCTGCACAAAGCCCATGATGAACTTTACGATATTCATCTCCGCCCGAATCATGCTGGCGTCGACCGTCAGCCCCAGACGCTTGTACATCTGTTCGCGATTGGCGGCACCAATCTTGGCGGGCAAGGAAGAATCTTCCAATACCGACTTGATCTGCCGGTAGTCATAGGCCATCGCCGATGCGACTACGCTGCCCGGACCAGCTAGAGTTTTGTTCAGAGCATTCCGCAGATCGTCACCAACGTCATGCAGCGGGCTGGTATCAGGAGCCTGTCCCATGCCAGGCGGCAAAGCAACGCCGCCACCCGGTATATAACTGGCCATAATCAAACTGGGGTTAAACCCGTTCACCCAGGCCTGCTGCCAGGCATTCAGCTGCTGATAGCAGTGTGCCACGGCAGGCCACAGGTAAGTATTGATGCGGCTCAGTAGCTCCTTCTTGCGCTTTTCGCTGACAAAGGTGCCATTCAGTCCATCGATAGCGGAGAACAGATCGCCGTAATTGCGCCGGGTCAGCTGATTCATCAGCTTATAGAAGTCGGCAGATACCGGCTCGTCAGCGTCGTAGGCGAACTTTTCCAGCGCTTCGACCAGTTTTTGCGGTACCTGATAAAGCTGCGTCCGGTCTGCCAAAGCAGCACGAATTGCGGCAATATAGGTTGCCTGGTCAACTTTCAGCACGCCACCAGTCTTCAGGATCGACAGCCAGGCATCATCAGCCGGTACTGTTGGCAATACAGATTCCATCGACAGCACCGTCATCGGCTGGTTTTCGCGTGCTGGAGTTGCAGGGGCACCCTCAGCAGGCGCAGGTTCGACCGGGTTGATTGCCAGGATCAGTTTACGTGCCACCAGGGTCGGCACCCCAGCGCTAGTCAGGTCTGCCTCTTTCAACATACTCAGATCGTCGGGGGCGACGGCGCCCAGGCTGCGCACTTTCTGCACAATCTCAGGCGTTGCACCCAGTTCGGTCAGTTTTTGCTCCAGAGCATCCATCTCGGGGGCGGCCGTTTCGACCGCGTCCTCGGTTCCAGTACGCTTATCCATGTTCATCTCTTCTGCCATTTTGATAACCTCCATTAAAGTAAGATTTTATCCTGATCGCTCGGTCCGAGCGAAATCAGCCTAACGGGTACTCCAAGCTGTTGGTAGAAAACTTCGCAACACTTTTGCATCATCTCATGCTGAGAGCTATGGATAGTGGTGATATTTGGGTTGATGCGCCCATCTTTTATACACGATAATAGATTCTTGCAATTCAAACAGTCGCAAATCACATCATTGCAAATTGGGCATTCCACTGTGTAGCTATCACAAATTTCCCAGACATTGTCTTTCAAAATTTGGTCAAAACACGTAACGCAGATCCCATCAAATGCAGTGCTGCCGCCACAGAGGTTAATTGCATGTCTGAGCAACTTGAAGTCGACTGCTCCCACCCTAACTTCACCTTGCCACCTATTGGTGTCTTTGTGGCTTCTAGGTAGTAAACGGCCACGCAGCTCAGAATCAGCCGTTGGCAATGGCCCTGCGCCGTGTCTAATAGCGTAGGCACGGGTAACACCTAGACGCACTACTTTGCCCGTATATCCCGCATTTGACAATGTTTCAAGCGGGAATTGCGGCAAGGTGCGGATTGCGCTCACATGCGGCTTAAAGCCGTATTCAACGTCCGTTAAGACGCCATGCGAGCATTCCGCTATGGCTATGCCAGAGCATTGTTGTAAGATTTCATCAAACATCCGCAAAGTTATTCCACAAGACATTAGTCTAGCGTATTGTTCCAGCGTCCATTCGACGTATCTCGGGTCGTGTAGTAGATCTAGTAACTCATTGGCGGCGTCTTGGTCTGCCGTTAAGAAATCTTTTGCTAATGACAGATTGGCGAACTTGTTTTGATAATAGGATATAATTTTCTCCAAAACTTGTCGCACCTTTGCTGTATTATCTAGATCCCTTACTCGCAAGCTCAATCCACCAGAGAACTTACGCTCCAAGCGATAAGCTTCACCAGCTCCAGTTCCTACAGTGCCTCGCGGTGCGTCTTTACGATAAAGTTCAGACAACTGCGAAGCAATCTTATGGAACGGTGTCGCGCAAAGCGTACATGGGTCAATGCTAAGCAACGCATAGGGATTATTTAGTCCCATTCGTTGCAAAGCCTGGCCTTCGTTAAGGATGGCGTGCGGGATCGCGATAAAGCTAGGCGCAATCGCCGTTGGTATCGCTTCCAGTGTTCCGCATCCCCAATGTGAGAATGCGAACTTTTCTCCGCCATCAGTGACTATTCCATGAGAACCCTGCCCGCCACCAAACTTCAGTATTACGTCGGCATGGAAAATGTTGGCGAGTTTGTGTACTACGCCACCTTTCCCACCGTCGCCAGGACCAAGGTCGGTTACGAGATAGATTTTCTCAATCATAGCCACTCGACTCCGCCACTCTGCGTGATAGTTGTCGTCCGGTCGTCAGAAATAGGCCAAAGATCGGTCTTCTGTTGGAAGATGTCTCCTGCCTTGGGCAAAGGCCGTTCCAACTTATCCCGAAGCAATGCCTGCGCACCCAGCGGAATTCGTGCCAGCTGGTCAGCCAAACGCAGCGCTTCAAAACGCTCTACGCGGTGCTGCACCAGCCAGTCGGCGGTCTCGGAGAGCGTTAAGGTGCCCTCTGTCAGACCTACGATCGCTGCCTGCACTTGTGGCAGATAATCTGTCGAATCGATAATAATAATGCGATCGCTGCCATAGATCTCCGCCCAGAAGCTACTAACATAACTATCGTCTTCCACCTGGACGAAGAACGCATGTGACAGCTTCAGCAGGTCGGCTACTACATCGCCGATTCTCAGTGATGCGATTTTCGATTCGCTAAAATGCTTATTATTGCCGTAGCATTTCTTAGCATTCTCGTTCACGACATCCAGTGCTGAGTCACCAAATACCCGGCGCAAATCACCCATCGTAAAACGATTATGTGCAGTAGCGTCAGAGACGCAAAAGTGGTATCCCTTCAGCCCAATCCGGTTGATGTAGGCGTCAGTCAGATATGCCGCTGCGAACAGCCCATACTGCGGGTCTTCCGGAGAATCGCCGCCATTTCTCTCGGGTACCATATCTTTCAGGTAGCCCACGATAGCCTTGGCGGTCATCTCGAACTGTGGCCGCTGGAAGATAAAATTATCCGACACATCGCCGAAAATCCCCAGCGCCAACTGCGGGTCATACCCATCCAGTACTTCTGCCGACAGTTCATAAGTGTCGGGTAGGTTCTTCATGAAAGTGTCAACGTTGCCGCCCATGCTGCCGGTAGTGTCCACATCAGACTCGATTGGCATCGGTACACCCACGGTAACAATCCAGCCGTCGCCGCCAGGATTCTTATCGAATCGCATCAGCGAACGCCGGATTGCACCACCAGCGGCGGGGTCCACGCTTTCCAGCAGTTTACCAGTCTTCATGGCCTGCTGCTCAGCGCGGGCGGTTACGCCGTGGTCTCGTGTAATACCGAAATCACGTTTGGCCTCGCTGTAGCTTGATCTTGAAAATACTTCTCTACCCATAATTGATTAACCCTCCTTAATCCGACATGTTGTAGGTCGTGAACGTATGGAACTTTTTGCCCCACAAGCTATCAACCGTCTCATAAAAGGCGGTATGAGCTTGAAGTGCGTCGGTGTAGTCTCCGCGATGTAGGCTCTGCAGGCACTTGATGTACTGTAGTTCGCCTTCTTCTAGCGGGTATTGGTAATGCCACGCCCCGTCGTGATACTCTGCTCCTAGGAGCAATAGTATACACTCTGCAGCTTGTTTGATGACAAAGCCTTGTTGTGCCGGAGTAGGAACGTCGCCCAGTGTCGCAGTCGTCCAGTTGAGCATCAATAATCTATGATTGTCCGGCTCAAGCAGGAAGTTGCTGGTCAAGATAGGTGCCATTACGTTACTTTCGTATAGAAACGCCAGTAACTTCAGTAGCCGCCCCATCATCCAAGCACTGCTTTTAAGATCTACGCGTTGCTTTCTTTCTGTGATTTGCATCAAGGCAAAGGACTTTTGCAGATTTGCGTCTAAGAAGGACAGCACAATCACCTTGCGATTATTCTGTTCGTGCAGCGTCAGCCGATCTATGACTTGCGGGAAAAGCCAGTCATAGTGGACGCGTCGGTCCGAACCTGTCTGCTCAGCGTGTTCTTGCTCGTACTTCTCGGATTTCTCTGCCAGCTGACGTAATAGGTACTCTACGCGGTCAACCACGGCATTTTGCGCAGTATCGGTAGCGATAGCTAGAATGTGCCAATTTCCTGCCGTATCACGACAGATGTGGTAATTCATGTGCCCGTCTTTACCGAGTAGGCGCAAAGTTTCGTAGTTGCCGTTTTGGCCTGTAATGACCAAAAGTCTCACTCCTCTCTATCAAATTTTTAAAAATCTAGTAAGTTGGTTACCGAAAGCTCGGTAGCGCCAATGTCTAGCACCCAAAAACCAACCCCTGTTACCATTGTAGCACACTTTTGCAAAAATGTCAATGGTAAAGTATAAAATCGTTGCTAAAACCCCTTTACTTTCCACTAGAAATCAGATATTATATATAGGTAGAGTTGGAGCTGGTAGATATTAGTGCTCTGACATATTAATAATATAAAAGGAGAAAGAATGGCAAATTTTGACCGTTCCAAACCGCACATCAACGTCGGTACTATGGGCCACGTCGATCACGGTAAAACTACTTTGACGGCTGCGATTACTAACGTTCTCGCAAAAAAGCTTCCTACCGAAGTCAACAAAGCTGTTGCTTATGATCAAATCGATAACGCTCCAGAGGAAAAAGCTCGTGGTATTACGATTGCTACTTCCCACCAGGAGTATGAATCCGAAGGTCGTCACTACGCACACGTAGATATGCCAGGTCACGCCGACTACATTAAGAACATGATTACCGGTGCTGCCCAGGTTGATGGCGCTATCCTCGTAGTCGCTGCCAATGATGGTCCGTTGCCACAGACCCGTGAGCACGTGCTCTTGGCTCACCAGGTGAACGTTCCTAAGATCATCGTTTTCTTGAACAAGATGGACTTGGCTGATCCAGACCTAGTCGAGCTTGTCGAGATGGATGTTCGCGAACTTTTGAACAAATATGGTTATGATGGTGATAACACCCCAATCATCAAAGGTTCTGCTGCTAAAGCTCTCGAAGGCGATGCTGCCAACGAAGACGCTATTATGGAGCTCGTCAAGGCTATGGATGACTACTTTGAGGTCCCAGAACACGATCTTGACAAACCTTTCTTGATGCCAGTTGAAGACGTCTTCTCAATTAAGGGTCGTGGTACAGTTGCTACCGGCCGTATCGAACAAGGCACCATCAAGCTCAACGACGAAGTTGAAATCGTCGGTCTTAAAGACACTCAAAAGTCCGTCGTGACCGGTATCGAAGCCTTCCACAAGACTCTCGATCAAGGTCAAGCTGGTGATAACGCTGGTCTCTTACTTCGCGGTATCGAACGTGAACAAGTCGAGCGTGGTCAAGTGATTGCTGCTCCTGGTAGCATTACCCCACACACCGAATTTGAAGCTCAGGTTTACATCTTGAAGAAGGAAGAAGGCGGTCGCCATACTCCATTCTCCAAGGGTTACAAGCCACAGTTCTACTTCCGTACTACTGATGTGACCGGTGAAGTCGAGCTCCCAGCTGACAAAGAGATCGTCATGCCTGGTGATACCGTCACCTTCAAGGTGAAGTTGCTTGCTCCTATCGCTATGAACAACAACGACCGCTTCGCTATCCGCGAAGGTGGTAAGACTGTTGGTTCTGGTGTTGTGACCAACATCATCAAATAATCGATAGCTTGCGGCTATAGAGTAGAAAAGCTCCCCAGTATAGGGGAGCTTTTTGGCGTTTGATTCCTAGGAATAGAGAATCACCATTCGCTTTTCGACAGTTAGCCAGGTATGGTATATACTCGGCAGGATTCGAAAGGAATTACCGCCTATTTTAGTGATTAGCTGAGAATACCGAAACGCTTAGTATAGGTTTCGAAATGCTCTGTATAGATTCTTACGTCATTAGCGACAACTTCTGCAAGTATATCCAGTTCTGTCCTCTAAAGCCTAGAATTTATCTCCCAAACGGTTCTGCCAAGCGCAAATCCGGGCGATCCTCTGCGATACGGATTAGTTCGTTGTATTTTGCGATTCGCTCCGAACGCGAGAGGGAACCAGTCTTAATCTGACCTGTACCCAAGCCTACTGCCAGATGCGCAATCGAAGTATCTTCCGTTTCACCCGAGCGGTGTGACATCACCGTGCGGTAACCGGCACCCTTTGCCATCTTTACGGCCGCAATCGTCTCCGTCAAGGTGCCAATTTGATTTGGCTTGATCAAAATTGCATTGCCAGCATGCTCTGAGATGCCATACTCTAACAATTTTACGTTCGTTACGAAAAGATCATCGCCCACCAGTTGGATACGGTTACCCAACCGCTCGGTCAAGGCTTTCCAGCCCGCCCAGTCGTGTTGGTCGAGACCATCTTCAATACTTACCACGGGGTAATTTTCTACAATCCAAGTGTACCAATCAATCATATCCGCCGAAGTCTTCCATGAACCGTCCGTCTTCAGCTCATAATGATCGTGGTTCCAAAACTCTGATGATGCCACATCCAACCCCATCACCACATCCTGACCAGGCTGATAGCCTGCCGCCGTGATTGCCGCCATGATACATTCTAGAGGTTCGTTATTGCCCTCGCGCACTCGCGGACCATAGCCACCTTCATCACCAACCGTTACCGGGTAGCCACGCTCTTTCAATATGCGTTTCAGCGCCTGGAATACTTCTGAGCCCATTCGCACCGCCTCGCCAATCGAACCTGCACTGCGCGGAATAATCATATACTCTTGAAAGTCTGTTGCCCAGTCGGCATGAGCGCCACCGTTCATCACATTCATCATTGGTAGAGGCAAGCACATATCACGAGTCGTACCAGCGATACTTGCTACGTACTGATAGAAAGGTAAGTTCTTTGCCTTCGCAGCCGCCTTTGCTGTAGCAAGTGATACCGCTAGTATGGCATTCGCGCCAAGCTTACTCTTATTCTCGGTACCATCGAGTTCTAGCATTAATTGATCAACTTGAGCCTGATCGGCGGAATTTCCCACCAAGACATCATGAATTTCGTGATTAACATTCCAAACTGCTTTTGCCACGCTCTTGCCGTTATAATATTTTGGGTCACCATCGCGCAGTTCCAGTGCTTCACCGTCTCCGGTTGAAGCCCCAGACGGGACAATTGCCCTTGCTGCATGCCCAGAATTCAAGAAAACATCAGCTTCTACAGTCGGATTACCGCGACTATCAAGCACCTGCCGGGCTCTAATATCTTTAATCACAAAACTATCCATAAGTAGATTATAGCACAAAAAATCTAACGCAGCGTATTTTGTTCATGCTTTTCTGACAAAACCCTTAACTTTATTTATGGCTCGTGATATAATCAAGAAAAGTAAGGAGAACTATGAACAAGAATCCCGAGATGCAGGGAGATGCCACAACAGAAAAAGCTACTCATCCAGCTGGAACTGTTGAGGCTAAAGAAGAAACTGTCGAACTCGGACCAAATGATAACCTCGTGATGGCAGAAGCTACCATCGAGACTAAAATGCCGGACGGCAGCGTAGTAGAAACCACAGTTGTACCCAAGAAAAAGAAGCATACTGGGCTAATTATTCTTATCGTCGTTCTCATTTTGACTCTCCTAGGCGCAGGCGGAGTCGCTGCATGGTATTTCTTATATCACAACAATCCAGAAAATGTCGCCTACAGTGCAATTAATGGGCTCCTACAATCTAAAGACGTCACAGTCAGCGGTGCGTTTAGTAGTATTATAGAAAACGAGGGAGGTAATGACCTCAAACTCTTGGCTACGTTTGAGCCAGATCAAAATGGAGCGACTGGAGAAACCAAACTCACAGTAATGCTATCGCAACTGGATGCCAATGGCAGCGTAATAGGCGCTGAACCATATCGTTTTGAGGTGGGCAGTGTTATTATGTCAGATGGAGTATTCTATATTCGTGTCGACGAGCTAGCAGAAACATTCGATAAGCTAATCGCTGAAGGTAACCTTTCTGAAGACGATATTTACGGCATTACAGATGCTGTAGCAAAAATTCTTGATACTGTCGATGGTGAATGGTGGCAAATTTCTGTGCCAGATCTGGCCGATCTAACCATAGAAGATACCACCGATGCACAGGTTGCCAAGAACCTCTACACTTGCCTGGTCAACGTCGCACACCAAGACATCAAAGGTGAGCTTGCCAAAATCTACAGCAACAATCGTTTTGTCAATGTTGCTAAGCCTGAGAGTACCGCTGGTTTAGCCTATGCAGAAGGCAACACTCTATACAATGTTAGCTTCGACTATGATAAAATGGCTAATTTCGTCAACGCATTGCCAAGTAGCGAAACCGCACAAAGTATCTATAATTGTTATAATCGCTACCTAGACAGCATGGGCGATACCAACGCCAAGCGCCTCTCTGCCGACAGTATGGGAACGGTAACCGCCGATGACTTACGTGAGGCTATCCCAGAAGACGCGGACATCAATGTGCAAATCACCAACTGGGAGCACAAGCTCAGCCAAGTCAACATCCGTAGCAATGATGGCTCAGAGGCTTTGCTTAGCCTAGTCTTCGAGTATAAAGGTATTGAAGTAAAAGCCCCAGAAAACTACCGTCCTATTTCGGAGCTATTTGAAGAGCTTGTTCAGGTCGTCGCCGGTATCCTCGACTCCATTCAATCCGGCACTGGGGGAGGCGTCACATATGACCCAGAGACCGAAATGATCTATGACCCTATCACCAATGCCTGGTATGATATCGAAGATTACCTAGCAATGTATCAAACAACATAATCAAGGTAGATAAAGTTAAGGAAATAGCCATGGGATTTTTCTCAAAAACTGTTAATGTCACTAAGGCCAAGGTTAAAGCTGCTGCCGATGCAGTTAAAGCTACTGGAGCTGAAGGCATCCCAACTGATGTTGAGCGTGAGTTAGAAACCAAGCGTAATCGCGACGACACTATTTTGGCTCTGGATATTGGTACAGAGTTTGTTAAGGCGGTCATCGCCAAACAGCCCAAAGACGGCAACCTAGAAGTCATTGGTGTCGGCAAAGCCCATCAAGGTGCTAGTAACATGTATGCTGGCGCAATCGCTGACATTCCAGCTGTGGTTGAGGTGTGTGAAAAAGCCCTTAATCAAGCCGAAAAAATGGCAGGCGTCACGAGCAAAACCGTAGTAGTTGGTATTGCTGGCGAGCTCATTAAGGGTAACACTAGCACTGTGCGTTATCGTCGTAAAAATGGCAATAAGCCTCTTACCGAGCAAGAAATGGCGCTCATTATCAAGCGTGTTCAAGACCGTGCTGGCGAACAAGCCCGCAAAGATATTGCCGATGAGACTAATAACCCCACAGTAGAAGTACGGCTCATCAATTCTGCGATCGTTAGTATCACCATTGATGGCTACAAGATTTCTAATCCAGTTGGGTTCAAAGGTACAGATGTCGTAATCCAATTCTACACGGCTTTTGCACCATTAGTTCATATTTCTGCAATTGAGAAAGTTTGCGCCGAGCTGCAACTCGATTTACTAGCGGTGGCTGTTGAGCCTTTCGCGGTTTGTCGTGCTTGTCTTGGCGATGAGCTGGATGGCAACTTTTCTGCCATCGTAATGGACATTGGAGGCGGGACTACTGATATAGCTGTGATTGATGATGGCGGCGTTGAGGGAACGAAGATGTTTGGTATCGGTGGCCGCAGCTTCACTCATCAGATTGCCGAAGCTCTTAACGTAGATTTTGATACCGCCGAAAAATACAAGCTTAGCATCAACAACCCCACCAAAGTCCCTGCTGACATGCGTGATAAAATGGCGCTCGCTATCCAGCGCAATTTAGCAGTATGGCTTTCTGGTGTACAGATTACTTTGGAAGAATTCAAACTCAACGAAATGCTCCCAAATAAAATCTTCCTCTGTGGTGGTGGTGCTGGTCTGGCTGAGTTGCAAGACGTTTTGAGCACTACAGATTGGTTTAAAGAGCTGCCTTTCGCGCGCCGTCCAGTCATTCACCTAGTCAATTCTAGTGACATTCCGGGCATCGAAAACCGCACCAGTATCAGTCTTGACCATTCTTACGTCACAGCGCTCGGGCTACTTAGGGTGGCTTTGGACACATTAGTTGGTATGCCCGATGACGGCGGAATTAAGGGCAAAATTGCCAAATTGCTTCAAAACTAGCAAGACTGGCTCTGTTGCTATATTGTGAGCGACGTGGCATTGTACTACATATATTGAGCTTCACAATTGTGCCATGATGTGCTATACTAAGTACAGCTAGTTTGGCAAAACTACATATAATATAGGCCGCGATAGCTCAGTGGTAGAGCACTTCCATGGTAAGGAAGGGGTCTCGAGTTCAAATCTCGATCGCGGCTCCATAAACTATTGAACTCTAGAGTTTTCGACATCTATGTCGAAAACTTTTTGTTGCTAACAGGGGTAGAACAGTCAGAGTTTTCGACACGCCGGTCGAAAACTCAATCCTCCAATAGTCGAAGATTTGAGGACAGTACCCATTTATTTTAATGGCAAAATCTTAGCTCGTCTGTTTCTCTAAGACCTCAAACAACGCTCCGTACTGCTTGTGATGACGCAACATATCGCGAGTTTCAGGATTTTCTAACATCTGCTTGAGCTTTCGCCAATCAATATAGCGAATCTCAGATAGCTCCTCGGTCTGGATCTTGAAGTCCTCTAGCGTCTTATTAGTGCGCAGTAAGTACACTTGCTCAAAGCTATTGTTAATAAAACCTGGTGCTGGTTGAGCGCTAGTCTTAAAATACCCAATCACTTGCAAGTCTGCTGGCTTCACCTCTACCCCTAGTTCTTCCTTGAGCTCGCGAATCGCCGAGCCGAGATAATCTTCTCCTGCAACTACGTGCCCGCCACAAGACAAGTCCCACATGTTTGGGTAGCTATCTTTGTTTGGCGAGCGCCGCTGCTGTAAGACTTCGCCCTGCTGGTTCACGATAAAAACATTTACTGCTGCATGCCAATCGCCATCACGATGTACCTCGTTGCGAAGTTTAATTTTGCCAGTCTTCTGACCGTTCTCGTCTAAAACATCAAAGTATTCTTGCACTGTTTTGCATCCAATTATACCTTTTTCACTTCAATATATTCGCCTAGCGCAAGTCCGCTCAGCTGGTATGGACCAAAAACCGTGCGATGTAGTCCTACCACCGTATAGCCCAGTGCGCCAAAGGTCCGACGTATCTGACGATTCCGCCCCTCGCGCAAAGTCACAAACCAGCGCTTCCGCCCCTCGTCCATTTTTGCTAGCCCCATCCTTGATACCCCATCTCCGATTTCAATCCCAAAATCTGCAATTTCTTGCTGATGTAATGGTTCAAGCGGATGATCTAACTCCACTTCATACACCTTCGTCTTACTGAACTTCGGGTGCGTCATCTGGAAGGCGAAATCACCATCATTAGTCAACAGGATCAAACCTGAAGAATCTTTATCTAGGCGCCCTACGGTTTTTAGTGCTTGGTATTTCTCTGGCAGCAACTCATAAATCGTCGGAATATCACCTTGGCGCTTGCGCGAGCAAACATAGCCAGCCGGCTTGTTCATACCAACATATACCAAATCTCGGTCATGATCAACTAGCTTGCCGTTACAATATACTTTGTCATCATCAACAACCTTCGCTCCCAAAACAGCGACTCGGTCATTAACTTTGACTTTTCTAGCGGCAATCAAATCATCCGCCTGACGGCGCGAAAGTCCCAGCTGCTCTGCCAAAAACTTATTCAGACGCACACTCTCACCCATTGCCTTATACCTGCTGAAACGGTGGCTGCGTAGTAAGCGGTTGTTGCATCGGTGCGTTCACGGGTTGCTGCATTTGTGCGGCTTGCGCGGTAGGGATTGGCTGTTGGGCTGGTGCTTCCATTACGGGTTGGACTGCCGGAACAGCTGGAATTGGGTTTACCGCCCCGTCAGTATTACGATCGCCCAGCACTTCGTGTACGACGTTTACTACATCCTCGATACCCACCTGCGATTTTACTAGGTATCGGTCAGCACCTAGATTCTCACCACGTTCACGCTGATCGTCCGATGATAGAGCTGTCATCATGATTACTTTGATATTGCGGGTTTCTGGTGTAGAACGCAAAATATCCAGCATATCAAACCCTGAAATCTTCGGCATCATTACGTCCGACACGATCAAATCTGGGCGTTCGCGCACCGCCACTGCTAGAGCCTCCTCGCCATCGTGCGCCGACACCACGACATAACCTTCAGCAGTCAAGCGAATACTGTAAATCTCCCTTAGGCTTTCGTCATCTTCGACAATCATTACTTTACTCATGGTTCTCCTCCTGATTATTGATTAACATTTGACGCTTTTTAACTACAGAACTAGATGGCTGCTCTGGCCGGATGGCTGCTCCAGTATTTAGCGGGCGTATTCTAATATGAGAGGTGCCGGTCACGGTGCGTTGCAATTCTCCTCTTTGCAGTACTGAAGTGCCATCTGGTGTTTGTGTGGCTGGAACCACTTGCTGCGAAGCTGCAGTAGGAGCTACAGTCCCTACTACAGGCGCCACGAACGGCGTCTTTACCATTTTTTCGTTGCCATAAGCAATGCGCATTTTCTCGTACTCTGATTCCGTGATACGTGGCAACTCCACATAAAATATCGAACCATGTCCAAAATCACTCTCTGCCCAAACCTTACCGTCCATTGCCTCAGCCCTGCGCTTCACAAGGTAGAGACCAAGTCCAGTGCCGCCGATTTGTCGAGTTTGTGAATTATCAACACGGTAAAATTTCTGAAAAATATGCACCAAATCGTCAGACGGTATACCTATGCCGCTATCAGCTACGGAAATCACCACTTTATCGCTATCGCCTCGCACGCTAATTTTAATTTCGCCACCTTCTGGAGTGTATTTAATAGCATTACCAAGCAAGTTGTTGATAATTTCACGCAAAAAATCATAATCCACCGCCATAAAGATCTTTGGAGCCAAATGTTTCTTGTCCATAAAACTGCTTGTCTGACCAAAGGAATAACGCAGATTCTTTTCTTGGATTGCCTCAGCCTGCTCATTAGCGATGTACTCCACTGCTTGCACCGCATCTACGGGCACCAAATGCAATTTAGCCCGATCGTCATCAAATTTTGTAACATCCAGCAAGTCCTTAAACAAGCGTCCCAGGTGTTGACTAGAAGCATGGGCTGCCTCCAGATACTTTTTTGCACGCTCGTCGATAGTAGCGGTCTGCGGGTTTAGCGCTAGACCGAGATAACCTTCAATCGAGGCCACTGGCGTACGCATTTCATGGCTCGCAGTAGAAATAAATTCCGCCTGCTCACGCTCTTCAGCTAGCTCCTTGGTGATATCGCGAAAATTAATAATTCTATCCGCGTGCTCATCACCAGTAGGAATACATACTAGATCTAGCGAAATTCTTCGCTCACTCTGGGCGGATATCAAGACATAATCCCTTGTGTGCAGAGCGCGGTTTAATTTTAAGGCGGTAAAAAGTTCCGTCTGCATCGGATCAAGCGGCGTACCCTGAGCGTCTTCAAGATGCACCACAAGTGAATAATCTAGGCCAGTCAAATTATCTGGCTCGCCAAAACCAGTCATCGATGCTGCGGCTGGATTCGCGAATTTGATCATACCATGCTCATCTACAACCAGCACTGCCTCAGCAATGAAGTCCAAAGACCTCAAAGCCAGAGACGCTGCATTAGCTTCAGACAGGCGATTCTTACCCTTGCTTTTACCAAACAAACCCATATCTACACCTATTTTAGCACAAGCAAGTCCAAAACGTTCATAAAAACTAAAATTTAGCACAAGCGCATGAATATATGCTATTATAGAGTCATATGAATAAGGAAGTTATTTATCTGGAGCCAGAGGATGATATCACAGATATTTTGACTAAGCTTCAGCAGGCTGAACAAAAAGTCGTGGCCCTCGTGCCACCCAAAAAAGCATCAATCTTGCGTAGTGCAGTAAATATGAAGCTAGTTGCACGCGTTGCTAAAGAATGCGAAAAAGTCGCTGTTATTGTTACCGCTGATCCAGCCATCGTAAAAATGGCTATGACCGCCAAAATCCCTGTCGCCAAGACTTTGCAGTCACGTCCAGTTGTCCCCAATGAAGAAAATCTCAAAAAAGCCGAAGCTTTGGAGGACGTCATAGACGAAGACATCCTAGAAGGGAAAAAGTCTGACAAAAAGTCAAAAAAATCGGACGAAGAAGCGGATATTAATAACGAAAAAAAGCCTGAAAACAACAAAAATGAAATTCAACTAGACGAAGATAGTCTCGAAGATGCTGAGGCTAAAGACAAAGCTAAGCAAAAGGCCAAGAAAAAAGCCCAAAAAGAAGCCGCCGAACAAAATTTCTTCCAAAAATATCGCAAATGGATTTTTGCTGGATCATTTGCGGCGGTTATTTTGGCGGTAATACTGGTCTGGGCTTTCGTATTTGCGCCTGCCGTCAAAATCACAGTTGCCATCAGCGGCACACCTAATAACTTCTCTGAGAATGTTCGTTTTACTACTGATGTAAACGCCCAAAACCTTGAAGAAAACCTTCTCTTCGCCGAACAGATTACCTTAGATAAGAGCTACAAGACTGACCTCTCCGCCACTGGTGAGGAAGACCGTGGTGAAAAGGCCACTGGCCGTGTCACTGCCACTGTCAGCTTTCGCCCCTCTGAGTACATGGGGTACGGCGGTTTCGGTATCACTATCGCTGTCGGAGAGCGCTTCAAGAATGAATCCAATGGTTTGACCTACATAGCTACTTCCTCTGACTCTAAAGGTTGGGATGGCGAGGAGGCGTCGATTAAATGCGATAATGGTACACTAGTATCTGGTTCCGGTTTTCGCCAAATGTGTCAATTCAGCATCTCTGTATCTGTAGAAGCCGAGCGTGGCGGTGAAGAGTATAATATTGGTGCCAATAGTAACTGGTCGCCGCTTAGCATTGGCAATGCCACCGTCACTAATGGTGGGCCAATTGCCGGCGGTACTACCAAAATGGTTAAAGTAATCAGCGAAGACGACATCAATAAAGCCAAAGAAACCCTCCTAGCTGAGCATACTATTGAAGGCAAAGAAGATATCCTAAGCGATTTGGGTGATGATCTAATCGCAATTGAAGCTAGCTTTAAGGACGAAATTACTGAGGTCAAGACTTCCCCCGAGCAAGGTCAAGAAGTCAAAGACGGCGACAAACCCAGTGCGGATATAAAGATCACTTACAGTATCTATGTAGTCAAAAAATCTACCATTGAAGCCTACATTAATTCCAAGACTAATGTCGCCGAAGATCAAAAGATCTATTCTTATGGTGAGCCATATTTTGAACGCTTCACAGATATTGAGAACGAAGCTCGCCTCAAGAGTACTTACGAAACTGGCCCAACCGTCACTAAGGAAGACATCCTCGAAAAAGTCAAAGGTAAGAAAACTGGTCAAGTTTCTTCCATCCTTAAGTCAATCAATGGCGTCAGCTCAGTCAATATTGAAACTTCCTACTTCTGGGTATGGTCGGTACCCAACAATCCTAACAAAATTACAATTGAGCTAGTTGGGGAGGGTAGTCAAGAATGAAATTAATTGCCCTTGATGTTGGCAGTAAACGCATTGGCATTGCTAAAGCTGATTCTAGTGTTCGCATTGCCATTCCGTATAGCGCAGTCGAAGTCGATGGAACCGAATTTAAGAAAATCGCTTCGCTAGCTAGAGCCTGGGATATTAATAGTTTCGTGATTGGCTTACCGCGCAATTCTAAAGGCGAAGAAACTGAGCAAAGTAAATACGTTCGCAAGTTCGCCGCCCAGCTTAAACGCGAAATCGAAGGCGCCAAAGTCTGCTTCCAAGACGAATCACTCACTTCTGTAGAGGCTGAGAAGCGCCTCAAAAGTCGCAAAAAGGGCTACAAAAAAGGCGACATTGATTCTGAAGCGGCTGCTATTATTCTCCAAGATTTCTTAGAGCAAAAGACCGGCAAGCCGACCACACGCGCGGCGGCTGCCAAACACAAAAGCATCAAGGGCGCTAAAAAATCCAACCGTCTAGCAACTGTCATTATCGCAATTGTTGTACTCTTGGGTATTGCGGCGGCAGTCAGCTATGGCTATTATCGTTACAATCTGCGCTCAGTTGCGGGCGTCGATCTTGATTGTAGTGACAGCGGTAATGTTGTCGCCGATGAATGTGAAAAAACCAAGTTTGTCGTCGAGAGCGGCTCCAGTGTAGATCTAATTGCCTCTAATCTTAAGGAGGCTGGACTCATTCGCGATCGCTTGGTTTTTCAGGTTTATGTTCGGCTCAATTCTGGGCACAAGTCTCTCAAGGCTGGAGAGTACAACCTTTCTAAGGCTATGTCCGTCGCGGAGATCACCGATTTACTTCTACAAGGGAGCGGTGGCAATGTTTTTGGTCTCACCATTTTACCTGGCGAGACCGTCATCCAGATCAAGAAAAAACTAGTTGATCTCGGCTATGACGCGGAGACAGTCAATGCTGCCTTTGCCAAAAGTTACACCGATGGCGAGTACAGCTGGATTTTTGAAGGCAAGCCTGAGAATACATCTCTAGAAGGTTACATATACGGCGAGACCTACGAGTTTTATCGTGATGAAAATGTAGAAGCTATCATCGAACGTACGCTGGAAGAGATGGCACATGTTCTCAAAGAAAACGACCTCAAAGCCAAATTTGAAGCTCATGGGCTCAACCTCTATCAAGGGATCACACTTGCATCGATCGTCCAGCGTGAAGCTAACAGTAGCGAAGCCCAAGCCAAAGTCGCTCAGATTTTCTACAACCGCTTGCGTGATAGTATCCCGCTCGGTAGTGATGTCACTGTCAAATATGCCGCCGAACTCGCCGCCGAAAACGGCGAAGTCTACGAGAGTAACGCCGAAGTATTAGGTATCGATTCTCCATACAACACGCGTAAATATCCCGGTTTACCTATCGGACCCATCTCTAACCCTGGGCTGAGTGCGCTTCTCGCCACTGCTGAGCCCGACGAATCTGCTAGTGAATACCTCTTCTTCTTGACAGGAGATGATGGTTTGATGTATTATAGTACTACAGATGCTGAGCATCAACAGAATATTATAGACCATTGCCAACAGCTCTGTAACGTACCGCTATACTAATAGCAAAGATATAAGGAGAATATTTCAGGGGGTGTAGCAGGAGTGGAGTCTACAGTTTACTAAATTATGAGAAAAAAGGCTAAAAAATCAGGTTTTTTCAGCAAAATCGCTCGTGTAGTGCCGTATTTGGCGTCAGCAGCGCTGATTTTTGCGGTCGCGGTCTTTGGTTCTGAGGATAAAAGCGGTTTTGGTAACGCTAGCCTCAATATGAGTGCCATGGCTGCCAGCAATAGTGTCTCCGCCGATCAGCTTTCAGAGCTTTACGTTGTGGCTAGCTTGTCAAGCTCATTTAGCTTGGCTAGTACTGATTCGGTATCTAGTAACTATGTTGCAGCATCGGTTCTCAAAGAAATCAGCCAGACTAGTACCGACAAGATCGAAAAACCAGGCTATGTGGCTGTGACCTATTCGCCAGGCATTGAAACCTACATCGTTGCCGAGGGCGACACAATGGAATCCATTGCTAGTAAGCTCTCCGCCGAATATCGTACCAATCTCACCACTGATCTTATCCGTTGGTCTAACGGTCTCAAGGGTACTGCTGTCTCAGTAGGGCAAGCCCTCTCCATTCCAAAAACAGCAGGAATTATTTACACAGTCAAATCTGGCGACACTCCAGAGTCTCTTGCTAGCCGCTATGGGGCACAAGCTGATCGCATCATCTCATATAACAATCTCGAAGAAACCGGTTTAGTCGATGGCATGTCAATTGTTCTGCCAGGTGGAACTTTGCCGCTCACCGAACGTCCAGAGTATGTTCCAGTCTACAATTATTCATACTATGGCTCTACTTCTGATCGCCAAGATATGCGCGTCGTATATGAAGCCGTCACTAATGGCTACGGTAACCGCATGGCATGGGGTCAGTGTACCTACTACGCTTGGTGGTGGCGTGCAACCAGCCCTTATAGTCTGGGCGCCCTACCAGCTGCCTTGACTGGTGATGCTAAGTATTGGGCTAATAACGCTCGCGCTATCGGTATGCGTGTTGATCGTACTCCAGAAGTTGGCGCCGTCTTCCAGACTACAGCCGGCTGGTACGGTCATGTCGGTGTAGTCCTACGCATTCTTGATGATGGCTCTCTGGTCGTCCGCGAAATGAACTATGGCTACCGTGCCAATGTCATTACTGAATCTACCATTCCTGCTAACGTTGTCGGTAACTTCATGTACATTCACTAAGGCGACCCAATGTTTGTTGACGTTGCAAAAGTCAAACTTCAAGCCGGCAAGGGCGGTGACGGGGCAGTATCGTTTCGGCACGAGATTTATATTCCTAAAGGTGGTCCAGATGGCGGTGACGGAGGTAAGGGTGGATCAGTTATCTTTAAGGCAGACAAAGACACTAACACTCTGTTAGATTTTCGTTATAACCCAGAACTCACCGCTGAAGATGGTAAAAAAGGTGCTGGCCAGCGCTCAGCTGGGCGATCTGGTAAAGATCTCATTGTTGAAGTGCCGATTGGTACGGTCGTCAAGCGTGACGATACGGTAATTGCTGATCTCACCTATGACCAGCAGGAAGCCATCATTGCCAAGGGTGGCGATGGTGGTTTTGGCAACGCGCATTTCAAATCCTCCACTCGCCAAGCCCCACTCATTGCTGAAGTCGGCGAGCCTGGCGAAGCTTTTGAAGCTGTACTTGAACTTAAGCTGCTTGCCGATGTTGGGCTAGTCGGTTTGCCAAATGCTGGCAAATCGACCTTTCTTAGCGTCGTCAGTAATGCCCGACCCGAAATCGCTAACTATCCCTTCACTACGCTCACTCCGCAGCTCGGCGTTACCACTATCGACCACCAAGACATTTTGATTGCCGATATTCCCGGCCTCATTGAAGGTGCTGCTGAAGGTCGCGGTCTTGGGCACGACTTTTTACGCCATGTCGAGCGCACCGCAGTTTTATTACACCTTGTAGATGTCTACAGTGACGACGCCGGGGAAGCTTACCGCGTCATTCGCCATGAGCTTGAGAAGTACGGTGATCTAGGTAGCCGTCCTGAAATCGTTGCTCTCACCAAATGTGAAGGCGTGGATGACGAAATTATCGACATGCAAAAATCCAGTATCCTTGAGGCTAATCCTAAGGCTCATATTTTTGCCATTTCCGCGCAGTCTGGTATGGGCGTAAAAGATCTCCTGCGTGAGCTTATAAAAGTCAAGGCCACATCGCAAAGTAATAGTGAACCAAAAGTAACACACCCAGTATCCCAGAAGAAATCACCGGAGGTTACAGCCGAGGAAAAAGCCATTCCCGTCATTACCCTCACTTCCGAGCAACTCAGTAAGGCCTGGAAAGTCGAGAAGCAAGCTGATAAGTATATTGTCACCGGCCCCAAAATTGAAAAATTTGCCCGTCGCACCGACCTTGGCAACTATGAATCTGTTAACCGTCTTCGTGACATCATGAAAAAAATGGGCATTCGCGCCGAGCTCACCTCCCAAGGCGCTCAGCCCGAATCAATCATTTCTATTGCAGGTAAAGAGTTTACTCTCGTCGAAGATTGGTAATCACTACATCCCAGAATGCTCTAGGCGATAGTCCACCCCTACTGATGGTCATAGAATAGCTACTACCCACACCCATTAAAGCCGTCAAATTACAAAATAAGCTTGACAATTTCGATAATCTGTGCTATTATGGAAAGATAAAGGCATAAAACTCAAGCGCCTTAAGCACCTTTCGTTTCAAATTTTGTAAAAAGGAGTATCATTATGTCTGAACATCTGAAAAAAATTACTACCCTCCAAGAAGCCGAATGGTACCTATCCTACTATGGCGACCGGTTCGAGCTCCGCTCCGACGGTAAGATCAATGCCATTTGCGATGAACTGCCGCTGCGGTTCATCCTGCCGGGTGCGCTGCCCTATGATAGCAACGGCGATCTCTTTGCTCCTGGCGATACGACTGAGAACCTCCCGTCCGACCATCCTATCTATGCTCAGCTGGGCGTAGACCCGCTTTGCGAGGCCACCTTAGTGACTGGATGCTTCCATGCCCAAGGAGATGAGGTTAAGCTGGAGTTTGCTGACCCCAGCCAAGCTACTCATGTAGCTCTTGTCATCTGCTGGTATCCCGAGCGGAAGCCGACTGTCGATGATGTGAATCATCAGTTTGATGGACTGACGCCGGTCTGGTACCATCGCATTGACCGCGGAAGCGACATGATTGGACATGATATCTGGATCTTTTCTGGCAAGCCAGCTATGTTTGGCGGCGAGTTGACTCGGCTAACCATGGCTACTCAGAGGGAACTGGCTGCCGGGCGCGTCTTCTGTGAGCTTCACCCTAAAACCGCGCCGACGTATCGTGCGTACATGGAAGAGTTGGCTCAGCCGCTTTTGGACGGCTATAGCGACTGGTTCTCCATCAAATTTGGTGATGAAGAAGTCGTTCTGGCAATCGTCAACAGCCAAAACGGTTCGTCCACCCAAATCGGACATTATCGGTACACCCTTCAGGGTGCACAGAACCTGGCTGCTACCGTTGACAGGCAGTATCGGCAAGTGCACAAGCTTAGCTCCAGCCAGCCGCAGAAGTAATAAGCGGCCAGGGAACGAACTCAGCTAAGCAATACTCAAAGCCCATTTTAGGGACTATTTGCAAAATTCATTTCGCCCCAGCCAACAACGGCTGGGGTATTTTTTACAACATTTGGCATAAAAAGTTGCTTAAAATCATTGACGTTTTGCCAAGAGCGCGATACAATAAACATAAGCTGGTACGCTCCAGGGGTTCCATTAGCTAAAGTCTAGTGGAGTGTGGAGATGAAACTAAAGACAAAAACAGCGGATTAAAACAAAAATTCATTTGTGCCCCATAGGGTGGGCGCGCATCAGCAGAAAACTGGTCTTGCAAAAGACCAGTTCCTTGTGTGGTGCAGTGTAAAGTCGGATCGTGTACGATTCACAAACAACCTATAATGCGCAGACCAAAAATAAATAACGCCCCTTGATACTCAATAAATATCATGATATAATATAAACAAGTATGCCAAAAATCAAATTCACCATTATCACTCTATTCCCAGAGGCATTGAAGCCCTATCTGGATAGTTCTATGCTCTACAAAGCCCAGGATCGAGGAATTATCGATATAGAATACGTTAATCTTCGTGATTTTGGCATCGGCCCACATAAATCTGTTGATGACACGCCTTATGGAGGTGGCGACGGTATGCTGTTACGCTGTGAACCAGCTTTTGCGGCCATTGAAAGTGTTAAATCTCAGAATCCCAACGCTGAGGTGATTATCCCTACACCGGTTGGCAAAGTTTGGAATCAAGCTCTAGCCAGGGAATTTGCAAATTCAGAGGGCGCTACGAGTGGCGATTTGAAGCACTATATCATCTTTTGTCCGCATTATGAGGGTTATGACGAGCGTATTCTTTCTATTGTTGATCACAAGATCTCTCTTGGCAACTATGTCCTCACTGGTGGGGAATTACCAGCGCTTATTTTAATCGATTCAATTACACGCTTATTGCCAGGGGTGCTCGGCGGCGAAACCTCCGCCGAGATTGAGAGCTTCTCCGATGGCGACAACCTAGAATACCCTCAATACACCAAACCTGCTGAGTTCCGCGACATGACGGTACCTGAGGTGCTGCTCTCTGGTCACCATGGCAAAGTCGCTGAGTGGCGTCGAGAACACAGTGGGCATCAGGGCAAAGCCTAAGCTTAGAGCTTGGTTTCCCACACGACGCGCCTGGACTACCTTGCTACACAGCGCATAACGTAGGCGGCAGCAATCTCAGGAACGCAGGGATCGCAAGCCCGTGCATACGCTTCGAAACTAATTTCACTCCCATCATTAGTCCAGGCATAATATCTCCGGCATCCACAGCTTCCACCATATATATTGCTGCTACCAACGTTGCCGATACCCGTAATAAAGAAATTATATGGTGCTGCGCCTAGCTGTGAAGCAGTTAGTCCGTCCTTCATCGTATTGTACTGCGCTGTCGATGGTATTGTCCACCCCTTCGGGCAAATGCTTGTAGGCGTGGCTTGTCCACTAGACAAGTTCTTGTCACCTTTCGCTGTCGCTGCTGACCAGCTATAAAATGTAGAGTCTTTTTGCAATATATATCCAGCCTGCGCGTTGACGTAACCAAGATATAAGCCATCTACCAATGATACTTTGCCGTCTGTGAGATTTGGCGTCCAATTGCTCGTAATATCCGTATCATTTGGTGTGAGTGTAATATTAGTTAAGGCAAGCTTTAAGTTCTGCGTAATCCAGCACTTGTTATCTTTAAGTTTAGCTACTGAGTAGGTCTTATTATCTCTTTTGTCTATTAGGGTCCTACTAGCGTTGGCTGCTGCCTCGCTACAGATCTCTGGGGTCATTTCTTGTAGATAAGTGATATTATCCCAAGCAGCAGTTATTTCCGCTGGCTGCACTGCCAGTGATAGCAGCACATTAGTAGTATAATGCCCTGCTACTGCCTTATCACCAAACTTCACTGCAAAGGCTAGTTTACCAGTCATATCTAACTTGTTATTGGCAAGATTAGTACTCTCTGCCAATGTCGCTATACTATTCTTACTAGGCACTGTCTTATAGACCATGGTTGTACTATCTACGTTAGTAT
>CAMNUC010000007.1 GCA_946560015.1 uncultured Candidatus Saccharibacteria bacterium
CCTTGCGTCAGCTGGCTTCATGCCGTTGTTTTGGTAGTGCGAAATCGCATTTTGCGCATTTTTGGGCGTCAGCGATTTATCACCGGTTAGCTTCATCTCTCGCATAATCCGACGAATCAAAGTCAGCTGATCCTCGGTGTCGTAAATTGTAAAATTCGCACCAACCCCCGCCGCCTGATGCTCAATGTGTAAAATCCGCACGCAAATCCCATGAAATGTGCCCATGTACTTCATAAAATTACGATTAGGAGCGGTATCCTGGCTCTGTGATGCGTCTTGGAGCTGAGCCACGCCTTGACGCTGTGATTCCAGCAAATTCCAGAGGCGCACCCGCATCTCTTTGGCTGCCTTGTTTGTAAAAGTCACCGCCAAAATCTGATCCGGCCGCGTTCCATGCGCGATGATATTCGCAATACGATGCGTTAGCACCTTAGTTTTGCCCGAACCAGCCCCTGCCAGCACCAGCACTGGTCCTTCCAGCGTCTGTACGGCCTCCACTTGGGGCGGGTTCAACCCGCGTAAAATCGCGTCCATTCCCTAATTATAACACAATTCGCATAAAAAGACGCCCGCGAGGGCGCCTGGGGAGGGAGTTTAGGGTTTCTTTTTAGGTGTGCTGCTGGGCTCGGGCTTCGGATCTTTTATCTGGCAATATTCCAAGAAGCTCAGCGGCTTCTCTTGCTCGGATAGCATGGTCTCATTGTGGATTTTACAATCGCGTTTGTCGCGTCGGTAGCCAATCTGGGTACACACCGTCAGCGCTGTCATACTGAAAACGCAGGCAAGGCAGAATATCACCAGCCAATTCGGCAACGCCGACCAGTCAATCGCATGATGACCAAGAAATTGCTGCACTCCGTATAGCTCTTTGAACCAGTTATCCAAGAGCAACGCATAGAGAAATCCTAAGCAGATACCAAGCAACGCAGTTAACCCAAAAGATGGTGGTTCATCGTAGTAATGAGTATGAATGCTCGCTATCCAAAAGAAAGCGATTTCAATTATGACACAGGTCACGAGATAGGATGTCTCAATCATGAAATATCCTGCAGTGTTTTGTGGTGTCAAAGCTTCCGCAACCAGAAACGCTACAACCCATACGGCAGTTACGACCAACCCACATTTTATGATCCAGATCCTCATTTTACGGCTGTTGTGCAACTCATCTCCGGCTTGGCACTTGTTTTTACGCATTTACCAACAACTCCTTCCAATTTTTCAAAGTACAACCCCCATCCTTCATTATACCACACATGCTTAAAAAAGTCAATACAAAAATGCCATAAAATACTAAAATCTGCAAATCACCACATATTTTATCCTTAAACTTTTGCTTTTTCTGGTAATTTTTGCTATAATAAAGGAGAAGATGATGAAATTACATTTTCATATCCGTGATCTTTGCTGTATTGCAATAGTAGCAATATTAGCGATTTTTTCGACTTTTGCTCTTATTTTGCAGCCTAATTCTCGAGCCTATGCTGACGATAATGATGATTTAGTTCTCCCTGATAGTAGTGAAGATGAATATTTTGTCACTATTTATGATGATGGCGCTAATCTTATAGTTAAAACTGGAGCCGTTACCGTTGCTGAAGTCCTCGAGAAGTCCGAAATCCAACTTGCCGAGACTGATATCGTTGAACCTGGTCTTGATACCGTGATCCAGGGCAATTACAGTATTAATATCTATCGTGCGCGCCCTGCCTTAGTGATTGATGGACTCAAACGCTGCTATGTTATGACCGCCAGTTATGATCCCAAGCAGATCGCTCAAGAAGCTGGTCTCACTGTCTACGATGATGACGAAATCATTCGTGAGTTCAATAGTAACTTCCTAGAAGCTGGAGCCGTTTCGGCATACCGTATTCATCGCAATGGTGGTCGCAAGCTCACCGTCGAAGAGTCACTACCATACGAAGTCGAGGTCCGCTATGATTATAATCGTCCCAAGGGCGAGCGCGTTCTCGAACAACCTGGTGAAGAAGGACGTAAGATTAGCATCTACGAAGTCGAATTTGAGAACAATGTTGAAAAGTCGCGTACTCTTATCGAAGAAAAGGTTATCATCGAAGCCATACCGGAGATTATCGTCGAAGGCGCCAAGGCTTCCATTCCTCCTGAGCGCGAACAATGCGCTGCTTGGGCTCGGGAAGCCGGTGTCTCAGAGCTTGACCTTGAAGTTGCTCTTGATCTCATCTATCGTGAGTCTGGCTGTCGCGTCGACGCTAAGAATGCCAGCTCTGGTGCTTATGGTATTCCACAGTCTTTGCCAGGCAACAAAATGGCCGAATTTGGCGCCGACTGGGAGACCAACCCCGTCACCCAAATCCGCTGGATGACCAAATATGTTAATAATCGCTACGGTGGTTGGCAGCAAGCGCTTGATTTCTGGTGGTGTACTGGTGTCTGCAAAGGCGTCAAAAAATCAGGATACTGGTATTAATGAAAAATAAAAAATCTCTCGGCCAACACTGGCTCAAAAACCGTGCGATCTTAGATACTATTGCCGAACTCGCTTCAGTAGAGGGAGCAGATACCTGTATCGAGATTGGCCCTGGGCTAGGCACCCTGACTTCTAGTCTTCTCAAAAAGTTCCCCGAAGTCATTGCTATCGAATATGACCACGACCTCGCTCGCAAGCTCCCAGGCTCCTTCCCCGGCAAGAACCTCCGTGTTATTGAAGGGGACATACTTAGTATTGACCTTGCCGAACTTGCTTCGGGTAAGCCCTATTGCGTAGCAGGAAATATTCCATATTACATCACTAGCCCTATCGTTAAAAAAGTTCTTGATACCACTCCCCATCCTGCTAAAATTGTCCTCCTTATGCAAAAAGAAGTTGCCGAGCGCATCGCCGCTGAGTCTGGTGACTATAATCTCCTCGCTCTCACTACCCAGAACCTTGCTGAGGTCGAGCTAGGCCCGGTTGTCAGGGCTGCCGAATTCACTCCGCCACCTAAAGTCGATAGCCAGATTCTCATTCTCACTCCATTTACTGAGCCTCAAATCGATCCAACCCACTTAGAGCTTACCAAACGTGGCTTCAAGAGTCCGCGTAAGAAACTCGCTAGCGTTCTTGCTGATGGTAGCACCTCCCGCGAGCAATGGCGCGCCCGTCTCTCCGAGCAGGGGATTAACCCTGATGCTCGTGCCGAAGATCTTAGTCTCTGGGATTGGGAAACACTCAGCCAGCTTTAGCTGTCTCATCTGATTAACTTGTTTTATGCTAGATTTTCTTGGACTTTGGCGTATAATGAGAATTAGTCTACCCCAAAAGTGGAGTACTTTAGAGGAGGGATTACAAAATGTCTCAGAAAGCTCATCCGCCCGGTGGTCAACTTGTTTTCTTGGTCACCGATGGGCCTAAGGAGCCCAACGTCCGCATGTACGGCGTCCGCAGCCAACAAAACATCGCCCTAACCGTGATGCCAGGAGTCTACTACCCCGCCACCACGGTTAAACCCGCCCACGTTATGTCGCTATTGGATCGTCCGCAACGCCTGGAGATGGGCCTGAACGCTGTCGAGATCCTCAGTGAAACTAACGAACGTACGCATTGTCGGTTCGCTGTCACGGTATTAGAGCGCGGCATCGACTTCGGCAAGCTCTTGCCTGACAACGCGCCGGTTGCCGGTCGCCTGGCTCAGTTCGAGTATGGCGCTCAGCTCTTCGTGTCCTACAGCTATTACAAAGGCACCAATACCGAAACTAGCTGTGCAAACGCAGGCGAGCTTGCCACATGCTTAGATCGGTTTTGGTTGCCATCACCCATCGTGGATCTGATTCGTATCTACGACTGGCGAGGCAAGGGACACTACGATCTCATCGCTCCCGCGTCATCTCAGCCCTAACCCCTCCCCCCCCAGCTTCGGCTGGGGGATTTTCTTGCCTATACGAGAGAACTGTGCTATAATAAAATCATCATTAATTAACACTGAGATTCCAAAAACTCACTGCCGACTCGTCTAGCAGTCTGCTGAGGTTATGGAATCGAGAAAGGGAATCAATCATGACCGATACCAAAGATGAAGGTCTCAAAATTCGTATTCGTCTCAAGGCTTACGATCATCGTGTTATCGACCAAAGCGCTAAGCAAATCGTCGATACCGCTGTGCGTACTGGTGCCACCGTTTCTGGCCCTGTACCTCTACCTACTAAGCGCAGTACTTTTACTGTTGTGAAGTCACCACACGTCTACAAGACTGGCGGTGAAGCTTTTGAAATGAAAGTTCACAAGCGTTTGATCGACATTTCTAATGCCACTCCTAAGACTATCGATGCTCTGCAAAATCTCTCGCTTCCAGCTGGAGTTGATGCTGAGATCAAAATGTAGCTGGCCTCGGCTGTCTGTCCATAAAGACAAACTTGTCAGCATATCAAGCAGCCGTCAAACCGTATGAAAAAGCGCGCCCTTTTAGGCGCGCTTTGAAGCTGTATGGATTTATTTGTGCGGTGTAGTTTGTACGAACTCTACTTCGATTTTCTCGCCTGTCTCCATATCGTAAGCATAAAGACCAGGCGCCCCTGCTACAGGTGAAACCACCCGAAGTAGTGCACAATATGCCGTGCCGACCATCAGCACTAAGCACGTCAAGTAGAGAATTACTGTAATTCCGCAGAGTATCCAGTAAACCACCACAAAAGTGCTCAGAAGCCACCAGGTCAAGATACCGGCACTAACGACGCCCACTAATACCAGACTAGCATATTGGCGCTGCGTTAATCTTTTGCACTTGTCTTCCATGTCGAGAACTATAGTGCCAAGAAGCAACGTTAATACTACTATTAGCGTCGCTGTTAACGGCGATGGTTTTGTGTAGCTTGCACCATATTGTGTTTTTAGCAGCCTTTCGGCGAGTTTACTGACTTTTGGCGCCAGTGACATGGGGAGGAGTGCCGCTATCGCCACACCGAAGAACAGCGCCGCCGAGTACAGGCTCCCCAGTTCTCTCAGGCACGTCCAGTCGTACATGATTATAACGATAAACGCCATAGCGAACACCGTCGGGTATGCTCGGTAAAGAACCTTCTGTGCAAAGAACAAAAATCTTTTCATTGTAATACCCCCATTTTTCTCAAAATCCAAACAAGATAGTAAAGAACACCCCTCATCCTTCCATCATACCACATATCATCAAAAATGTCAATACAGAACCTAGTAAAAATTACATCATTCTCAAGCCCCACAGAGATAAACCTGTGGAAAACTCATTCGCTAAACCATCGCTCGCTAGAAACTCCCAACTAGCCTCCTCTCAGTATGCTATAATGAGGACATGACGTTCGCAATGCGTTTTAAGAAGAGGTTTTATTTCGTTGCAGCTGGGTATTTTCGGTTTTTTGCGAATTTCGCCTTTCGTCGCTGGCGCCCGCGTGTCATCGCTGTTACCGGCTCCGCTGGTAAGACCACTATGCTCAATATGATCGAATTTGAGCTAGGCGATAAGGCTCACTACTCTCATGACGCCAATTCCGCCTTCGGCATTGCTTTTGATCTGCTCGGTATGGACGGCGTGCGTGGCTCTAAATGGCGCTGGGTTAAGCTTTTCGCACTTGCTCCAATTCGCGCCCTTTACTATAAACGTCAAGGTGAGTTTTATGTCGTTGAAATTGACGGCGAGCGCCCTCGTGAGACTGAGTTTCTTGCTAGTTGGCTGCGGCCAGAAGTCACTTTATGGGTATCGTTTGGTCTAAGCCATGCGGTTCAGTTTGAACAAGAAGTCGCTGAAGGCAAGTATCCTAGTCTTGAGCAAGCCATCGCGCACGAATTCAGCACTCTACCTGCTCATACCACTAAGCGAGTCTACATTGACTCGGATTCATCTGAAATGCGCGATGCAGTTCAAGGTATTAAAGCTGAAGTAGTTGCACTTAGCAAAAAGTCTCTCAAGCGTTATAGTGTCTACCCCTCACGCACCGATTTTGTTTTTGAGAATGCGTCTTTTCACTTTTCACAACCTCAACCTCGCGATTTAGCCATTCAGCTCGCGATGCTTGAAGATTTTGTCAAATATCTCCAACTCCCCCTCAAGACCGACTTTCACGACATGAAAGTTGCTCCTGGGCGCAGCTCTTACTTCAAAGGCATCAAAGGAGTTAATATTATTGACAGCAGTTACAATGCCCACATCATTAGTATGCAATCTATGCTTGATATGGTGCGCCGTCTGCATGCTGGTCATAAATGGCTTGTCATCGGCGATATTGTCGACCAAGGATCCATTGAAGAAGCCGAGCATCACAAACTTGCCAATCTTATCGCGGATGCCGGTCCCGAAATGGTAATCCTCGTTGGTCGTCGTACCAAAGAATACACTGCTCCCCGTCTCAAAGAGCTTGGTATCACTACTCGCACTACTCTCGACCCCAAGAAAGCCCTCAAGTTTATAGAAGCCAATATTACTGGCGACGAGACCCTGATCTTCAAAGGCAGCCAATATTTAGAATGGATTATCGAAAAACTCCTCGCTAATCCAGAGGACGCCAAGTACCTCCCTCGTCGTGAACCTGCTGCCGTTAAGCGTCGTCAGAAAAGGGGATTAGAATGAAAAAACCCACCCTCTACATTATTCATGGCTGGACTTACACCACCGCGCCTTGGCAGAAGGCTATTGCCCTGCTAGAGAAGCAAGGCCTTAAGGTTGAGATGCTCCACGTTCCAGGACTCACCACTTCTTCCAAGAAAGTCTGGACCATCGAAGAATATGTCAAATGGGCTGATTCTAATATTCCAGATGGTTCCGTTGCTCTCGGGCATAGCAACGGCGGGCGTATTTTACTCAATCTCTGCGCTGAGAAGCCTAATAAACTCAAGCATCTTATCTTGCTTGATGCGGCTGGCGTCTACGAAGAGTCTAGCAAGCGCGATTTTACTCGCACTCTATCCAAAAAACTCGCTGTTTTCAAAAAGGTCCCCGGTCTCACCAAAGTTTGGCATAAACTTACTGGTGCCACTGATTACGCTAATGCTCCCGTCAACATGAAACAGACCCTCTCTAATATGCTTGATAGCGATAAGAAACTTGATCTTACTAAGGTAATTGTACCGACTTCTATTATCTGGGGGCTCAATGATAACGTTACTCCTCCACGGCAAGCCGAAGTTATGCACGAAAAAATCCTCGGCAGCACCCTAGATATGCACGCTGGCTGGACACATGCTCCGTACATTTCTCATCCCGCCGATCTTGCCAAAGCTATCCTCCGCGCCTACAAGAAACCACCCGAAGAAGCTCCCAAGCTCGATGAACCCGAGATTACCAAAGCAGCCGCGATCTCTGCCTCCATGGCGCTCAAACGTGCCGCCGAGCCAGTCCTGCCTAACCTCAAAGATGTTTCTGCCTGCATGGCTTTCAAAAAAGCCGCTGAGCCTACTGGCACTGATGTCAAGAAAAACTCCGCTTCGCTTGCTGTTAAAAACAATAAAGACGAAAGTATCGTAGAGAACCTTAAGGGCGTTGAATATGAAAAGGCCAATCTCGATTTGCCAAAGCGCCGTGAAGTCATCAGCACATCTTCCGTACCCAAGATTAGCCGTTTCGAAAAAATGAAACGTGCCGCTCAACGCAAGCGCAAAGCTAAGAAGATCAACCGCGCCAAACGTAAATCCGCCAAAGCTGCCGTCCAATTTGCCACCACTACTAAAGCCACCACCGCTCAAGTCACACAGACTACCTCTACTACCAAGGCTACAAAGGTTACCAAATGATTACGCTCGGCCAAGCCTCTAATTATTCAGTAGGGCAAGTTTTTCGGCACCTTTTTGCCTGGGGCTCTAAGAATGATTCTGTCGCTCTACGTCAGGCTCTCGCTGCTCGTTATAGTGCAAAGATTGAGGACATCGCTCTTTATCATACTGGGCGTTCCGCCCTCGCCGTGGCTATCACCGAGGCTGCCCAACATCGGCCTTACTATGTAATTATCCCTGGCCTCACATGTATTGCTGTGGTTCGCGCAGTCCGTGCAGCAGGTTGCAAGCCGGTTTTTGTTGACATCGAACCGGATACCCTAGCCTATAATCTTCAAAAGCTAGAGCAAAAGCTCAAGTCTCTCCAATCTCAAACTGCGCTCACTTCTACGGAAGCTACCCCCAAAGAGCCTATTGACAAAAACGGTAAAGTGTGCTACAATGGAAGCATAATCCTAGTGCAAAACACTTTAGGGATTTCTTGGGATGTATCTAAAATTGAGGGTATCGCTAATAAATACGGCGCACTAATCGTCGAAGACCTCGCTCATTCCGCTGGTCGCAAGTATTCAGATGGCCGGGAAGTGGGTACAGTCGGTACTACTGCTGCCCTATCCTTCGGTAAGGGGAAGGCAGTCGATACTATTTCCGGCGGTGCCGTTGTTGTTCGTCGCCACGGTAAACACGCACCTAGTCCTACACTACGCAACTCCTCCGCTAACCTTGACCACCTCGCTGAACTCCCTCAGCCTACCCAGAAACCCAAGATCTCCGACCGCCTCCGTGACCGCTGGTATCCGTTTTTGGGTCTGATCTGTCGTGCCACTTGGCGGATCGGCTTTGGTAAGGCGCTGATGTGCTTGTTTGTTAAGCTCCGCTGGGTGCAACGTTCCGCCGATGCCGAGCTCAATACTAAGCATCGTCTTACTCATTGGCAAGCCAAGCTTGCCCTCCGGCAACTTCAACACCTTCCTACTAATAGGCTACGAGATTATCGGCTCGTCCAAGATCGCGCAAAAGTTCTCACCCAACTTCACCAAAACGGTTACAACCTCGATGAGATTTGGTACGATACGCCAGTCTCGCCACGCCGCCATGCTGACGAAGCCAACTTCCCTAATCAAGAGTGCCCCGAGACTATTACTATCGCGAACCAAATCATCAATCTCCCCACCTGGTATAAGCCAGACAAGCTCGCAAAAGCATACAAAATTATCAAAAAATATGAGGTAAACTAATGGACTGGACACAAACAATGCAAACATATCCCGAAGCTAACTTTTTACAATCACCAGTTTGGGGTAGAGTGAATGAGCTAGTTGGGCATAAAGTCATTATCGAAGAAACTGCCAATTACTGGTGTCAGATGATAGTTAAGGATGCTAAGCGCGGCCGTTACTTAGAAGTGCCTGGTGGCCCGTTGGTAGATTGGAAGAATCGTGAACAAGTCGAAGAGATCTTCCTCAAGATCAAAGCTATTGCCCACCAAGAGAAATGCGTCTTTGTGCGTTTGCGCCCGCAGCTCCGCGCTACCGAGATTGACCAGCTTGAAGGTCTAGGCTTACGCAAGGCCCCTATGCATCTGCATGCTGAGCATACCGTAATCCTAGATCTTACTAAAAGCGAAGACGACCTTCTCAAAGAGATGCGCCGCCAGACTCGCTATGAAGTTCGCCAAGCTGATAAACTTGGTATTAAAGTCGAGTGGAGCAACACTGAAGATATTTTTCGGGAGTTCCACCGTGTTCAGGCTGAAACTGCTACTCGACATCATTTTGTACCGCCAGACCTTAAAATGCTGATGGCCGAACGCGAAGCTTTCGGTAACAATGCTCGACTCTACGTTGCTAAGAGTGAAGCCGACGCACCCGTAGCCTATGGCTTAATTTTGATTGAAGGTGATGAAGCCGAATATTTTGAAGCTGCTTCTACTGAACTCAATTATAAACTACCTGGTGCCTACGCTTTACAATGGCAAGCCATCCGTGACCTCAAGGCTCTCGGCATCAAACGTTACAACCTCTGGGGGATCGCTCCGCCCGGACAGACAAAACATCGCTACGCGAAAGTTACTACCTTCAAACGTGGTTTTGGTGGCGAAGTCGTTGAATATGTACCAGCACAAGATCTTGTCCTGAACTGGGCACGCTATTCGCTCAATCTAAGCGTCGAAACTATCAGAAGGAAACGGAGGAATTTATAATGAAGCTAGTTGATGCTGAAAACCGCAAAGAGTGGGATGATTTCGTCACCAGTCATCCGGAAGCGAATTTCTTACAATCTTGGGATTTTTACGAATTCTATAAGAGCCGGGGTAATCAAATCGTGCGTCGCGTTGTTTGGGATAATAACGAAATTGTTGCCGCTTATGCTGGTGTAATCGAGAATGCCAAGCGTGGTCGCTACCTTGCCATTGCTGGTGGACCAATTCTCGATTGGGAGCGTCGTGAGCTCGTCGACGCCGTTTTTGCCGATATGCGTAGCGAGGGGAATAAGCACAAGTGTGTTTTTGTGCGTGTTCGCCCACAGCTGGAACTCAGCCTGCAGAGTCTTAATTTGATGCAAGAGCTTGGCTTGCGCCGCGCTCCGATGTATTTGTCGGTTGAGTTTGCAGGCGTTCTGGATCTGGAGAAAGACGAAGCCGAGATCATGCAAGGCATGCGCCAGCGTCTGCGTCGCGCTTTGCGTAAAGGTGCTAAAAACGACATCCAGATTGAGAAAAGTACTAATCCAGACGATATTCATAAATTTTACCAAATCGAACTAGAAACTGCTGGACGCCATCGCTTTGTGGCTTTCTCTGAGGATTTCCTTACCAAACAATTTGCTGCTTTCGCTAAGCATAACGAAGCCATTCTCTATACCGCCAAGTATCAGAGCGAGATTTTAGCTCAAAATTTCATGATCTTTTACGGTAACGAAGCCTCATACCATTATGGTGTATCATCCGAACTTGGTACTAAATACTCCGGCGCTCCACTTCTGCACATGGAAGCCATGCGCGACGCGCGTGAGCGCGGGATAAAACGATATAATTTCTGGGGAATTACAGAAGAAACCGATATTCACCATCGTTTCTATGGCGTATCGTGCTTTAAACGCGGTTTTGGTGTGACGGAGCTTAAATACACTCCTGCGCATGACTTGGTCTTGAACAACTTCAAATATGCATTCAACTGGACTATTGAAACCCTCCGTAAGAAGATGCGCCATGTCTAAGCCGCTCACTCCAGCCGCTAAACCTTAGCCGCCCCAACGTTGAGTCGTGAAAAACCGAGCCGCTTAGATTACCTAGAATGCCAATGCTTTTTCGATAAAATCGCTCAAAATCAACAAAACATGAGCAGAATCTGCGTCAAAACCATTGTTTTTGTGCTAAAATATATTAAATAGGAGATTTTTATGGCAATTAAACGCAAATATATTGATAGTCATTGGCTGGTATTCATATTTCAGGGTGCGATCGCGCTACTCTTTGGCTGTTTAACTTTATTCACCTCTGATGAAAGCGCCGCTGGGTTGATTCCGATTGTAGGTATCTTCCTACTCGCATTATCCGTAGTGGAGTTTGCCAATTCTCTTTATCGTAGTCGTCATCAACAAGGCTGGCTAGTGGCAGTTCTTATTGCTCTATTTGATGCTGGCTTTGGTCTTGCGATGCTTTTTGTCGCTGATCAAGCGATGGTCTGGCATCTATCACTTGTCGCCGCCTATACTGGTTTGCGTGGGATTTTTGAGCTACTAATGGGTTTCCGTACTACAGTTGATCCTACCGATCGCTTCATTTGGGCACTCTGTGGCGTTGTCGGCATCATCTTCGGTCTAGTTATTTTCAACTCCGGCCATCTCGAGAATATCGAGTTCATGCGTTTCTTCGGTGCCTATATGATGATTTTAGGCGTCTGCAGTCTAATCTACGGTATTCATAACCGCGAACAGGGCATCGAGGATCGTGAAGCTCGTTCTATCGCCGCTAAGAAGGCAATCAAGACCAAAACTTTGAAATCTACCCGCAAGAATTAGGGTATGGTATAATTAGGTTTTAAGGAGACCTTATGAAATATCGTACACCAACTAAGGCAATTATTACGGATGCTGGTTGTGCTAGCCGTTATTTGCCTATTACTAAAACTTTACCCAAGAGCATGTTGCCTATTGGCGCTAAGCCTATTATGCAGCTCGTGGTTGAAGAATGCGCCGAAGCCGGCATCAAAGAGATTATCCTAGTGGCCACCTCTGAGGGTAAGGCTGTTTATGAAGATTATTTTAATAATGCTGCCATCAAGATCAAAAAGCAGCTCCACAGCCAAGGCAAAGACAGCCGTTATCAACCAGTTGCTGAGGTCTTAGATCTTCCAAAAATCACCATCATTGAGCAAGATCCGTCTTACCCCTACGGCAATGGTTCGCCTATCGCATCTGCACGTAAGTTTATCCAAGATGATGAAGCCTTTGTTGTGCTTTATGCCGATGATGTCGTTTTCGGTAGTTCCGACGTCAAGACGTTAATCGATGCCTATACTACCCATCCTGAGGCTAAAGCTATCATCATTGCTCAAGAGATGCCAAAAGAAGTTCTCAATAAGTACGGCATTATCAAACTCGCCGACGAACAAAAGATGACTCTTGACAACATTGTTGAAAAACCCAACATCGAAGACGCCCCATCCAACCTCACTAGCTACGGGCGTTATTTGTTGACCCCAGAGGTCTTTGACTATCTCAAACCCAAGAACACAGGCCTCGACAATGAGCTTTGGACTGTCGATGCTATTACTAAGATGGCTGAGCATGGCGAAGTTCTCGTTGAGAAAACCAAGGGCGAGTGGATGACTACTGGTGACCCTAAGAATTACTTTTTAGCTCATCTCAAGTACGTACTTGATAATGAAGACTACGCCGACGACGTCAAGGCCGCCATCAAATAAAATAACCCAGGAGGTAATATATGAGTACAGTTGAATGGATTTTAGTGGTAATGCTATCAGTAGCGCTATTTATCTTCTTGGTGGCGGGTATCGTGCTTGCCATTAAGCTAATTCATCTCGCCGAAGATGCCAAGAAAGTCATTGAAACTAGCCAAAGTATCGCCGTCAAAGCTGATGATATTGTTGATAATGTCAAAGGTATGACTTCTGTTGGTGGTATCGTTAAAACTTTTGCTAATCGCGTTATTGAGAAGCAAGAGCGTAAATACGCCGAAGAAGACGCCGCTGAGTCTGCCGCGCAAGCCGTTGTCAACGAAGTAGTCGCCGAAGCTATCTCCGAAGAACGCACCAAAAAAGCCAAGAAATAGCCCCATATCCGCCTGGTCGTTATACCTATAATCTTTGTGCTCCAAGTTACTATTATCTTAGGTGTCAAGAAAACTCCCCCTCTTCAAGAGGGGGAGCCTAGGGGTTAGCCAGTTTGCTGCGCATTAAGCCGACCAAACATCAAATCTTGATCGTGCTGGATAAACTGCTCCAGCGCGCCCAACTCGTCCGGAACCCGGAAGTAGTAGCGTAAGCCCATATGCTGCCAATTAGAATCATAAGGTGTCTTGTCTGCCAAGGAACTTGGGCGCAAGTACTTGCATTGCTGATCAGACCAGGTGACAATGCCACCAATGTTGTAGGCTATTGCCGCCAATTGATCAATCTGGCGATCAAGGTTGGCCTTCTGCCTGTTGATGGCATCTTGCTCAACTGCTTTAGGGGACAGCAAGACGACTTTGCACGCACCCGCTTCGGGCAAAGCAGGAATCGCAGTCGTGATGTCCGTCGGCACGAATTGTTGATTCTCGAGGCAATCAACTCGTGTCTGCAGAGAGCTAATCTCTTCCAACATTGTGCTAATCTGATCAAGCAGTTCGTGCGGTGTGTTGGCATATTGTGCGCGCCAGGCAAACTTTACCGTATCCAGTATCGCCTGCATGACCTCGGTGTTGTCCGCACAAATGTAGCCAAAACTCTCCACCACCCCTTTCTGGAACTTGAGTACCCTGGTCTTGGTGTCATAGCTGGCGCTCCACTGGAGCCGCCGCGCCAGATCACCAATCTCGAGCATTATCTGCAAGGGAATGCCTTGCAGACCACTCTTCGTCTTGAGCTGTGCTCTGTCGTCCAATACAATGACCGACATTTTATTCTCGCTCCTCTCTTGTGAATAGTCTAAGGATACTTGTGTGAGTAGCCTTAGTTCTATCCATAAGAGAGGACTAGCTAACTGTAAGGTGCCATAGGTTTGTTAAATCCAACAAAACCCCAGACTCTAAGCTAAAAGCTTGAGCCTTATAACCTTATTGTAGCACAGATTATATAAAAAGTCAATAGTAATTATGTTGTTCTTGAGAAAAAATCAAGAAAATAGTATACAAAATAGCCCCAACTTCATATTTGTTATTCTCCCAAGAATGCGCTATAATAATACATATGACGGAGGTAACTAAAGGTAGCGAACCACTGGAAGTCAGTGACTTTGTGCATCTGCACAACCACACCCACTATTCGCTTTTAGATGGCTTAACCAAAGTTCCAGAACTCGTGGACTTTGTTAAGAACCTAGGCATGGAGGCAGTTGCTGTTACCGACCATGGGACTATGAGCGGGCTAGTTGAGCTATATAAGTCTTGTAACGACGCCGGCATCAAACCGATTCTAGGTCTCGAAGCTTATGTAGCCGCCCGCAAAATGGAAGACCATGATCCCGCCCACGACAAACAGCGCTTCCATATTACTTTGCTCGCCATGAACAACCAAGGTTTTGAGAACCTCTGCCATATGATGTCTGAAGCTGAAATCCGGGGGCGCTATTATAAGCCTCGTATTGATCATGACTGCATGACCAAATACGCTGATGGTATCATCTGTCTCAGTGGCTGCGCTGGTTCCGAAATCTCTGAAGCTATTCGTGCCAACGACCTCAAAGAAGCACACGAGCTAATCGAGTGGTATCACGGTCTTTATGGCGATCGATTTTATCTAGAGATGCAAGACCATGGACATCCTGAGTCTCCTACTCATTGGGATGTACAGAACCAGATCAACCAACAGCTCGCCAAGTTCTCTGAAGAATTCAATATTCCATTAGTTGTAACCTGTGATGCACATTACCTCAAACACGAAGACCAAGATGCGCACGAAGTTTTGCTCTGTGTAGGTACTGCGTCTAACCTTTCTAACCCGAACCGCATGTCACTCAAAGAATTTGAGCTACACGTTATCCCTCCTCAAGATATTATCGATCGCTGGGGCAAAGAATATCCCGAAGCAATTCGTAATACCCGTCGTATCGCTGAGCGTTGCAATGTTGACTTGCAGCTCGGTCGTATTTTGATTCCTAAGTTTCCACTTCCAGAAGGTGAAAATGAAAAATCCTTCCTTGATAAGCTAGTTTTTCAGGGGTTGGTTTATCGCTATGCTGGTTATAAACTCGAAGACACTGTCAATATGAGCGTTGCAGAGTGTCGCAAGCTGCTTGAACAGGCTGATAATAGTGAAGAACGCCAAGACGAAAAACTCAAAATCCTACCACGCATTGACTATGAGCTCGGCGTGGTCGATAAGATGGGTTACAACGGCTATTTCTTAATCGTGCAAGATTTTATTAACTGGGGCAAATCGCAACGTATCGTCTTTGGGCCTGGACGTGGCTCGGCGGCTGGTTCGATCTTGGCTTACGCTCTTAGGATTACTGAACTTGATCCACTCAAGTATGACCTACTTTTCGAGCGTTTCTTGAACCCAGACCGCATTTCCATGCCGGATATCGATACTGATATTCAGGATACCCGACGTGATGAGGTGATCGAATATTGCACTCGTAAATACGGCGCTGGACGCGTTTCTAACATTGCTACTTTCGGTAAAATGATGGCCAAAAACGCCGTGCGTGACGTCGCACGTGTACTTGAAGTGCCTTACGCTGATGCCGACCGCCTTGCCAAACTCGTACCAGATCCCGTGCAAGGTCATCACGTGCATCTGCCAGACGCTATCCGTGATGTACCCGACCTTAAGCACGAATATGAAACCAACCCTATTTCTAAAGAGGTGCTAGACTTCGCTAGCCGCCTTGAAGGCACCATCCGTAACCACGGCGTCCACGCCTGTGGCGTCATTATTGCGCCCGACGAACTTGACAAATTCCTCCCTCTTGAAGTCTCCGCTAAGGGTCCAATTGCTGCCCAATTTCCAATGACTCAAGTCGAAGAACTTGGCTTGCTTAAAATGGACTTCCTTGGACTTTCTAACCTCTCCGTCATCAATAATGCCTTGCGTATGATTCGCAAAGTCTATAAAGACGATATTGACCTCGTCCAGATCCCGCTTGACGATGAGGAGACCTTCAAGCTCTTGCAGCGCGCAGAGACTACTGGCGTATTCCAGTTAGAATCTGCCGGCATGAAACGCTACCTTAAGGATCTTAAGGCTAGCCGTTTTGAGGATATTATCGCTATGGTGGCACTTTATCGTCCTGGCCCAATGCAGTTTATTGATCAGTTTATTCGCCGTAAGCATGGCCAAGAACCCATTACTTACCTCCATCCCGGTCTAGAGAATTCGCTCAAAGACACTTACGGTATTATGATTTACCAAGAGCAGTTCATGAATATCTCGCGTGAATGGTGCGGTTTTACGGGCGGTCAGGCTGATACTCTACGCAAAGCCGTTGGTAAGAAAAAAGTCGACCTTATGAACAAAGTCAAGCCAGAGTTCATACAAGGTGCCATCAAAGTTGGCGGTGCCACCGAAGAAATCGCCGAACAATTCTGGAGCGAACTTCTAGAATTCGCTAACTACTGTTTTAATAAATCCCACGCTGCGTGCTATGGCTTAGTTGCGTACTGGACGGCTTACCTCAAAGCTCACTATCCAGATGCATTTATGGCTGCATTAATGACTTCCGATATGCGCTGGACTGATCGTCTAGCTATTGAAATTACTGAATGTAAACGCATGGGGCTCAAAGTCCTTGGTCCTGACATTAATCAATCTTATGGTGACTTCGGTATTGTTGGCGGTGAGCGCACTATCCGCTTTGGACTTTCTGGCATTAAATCGATGGGCAAGGCCTTGGTTGAGGAGTTTGTTATTCCGGAGCGTGATAAGAACGGACCATTCAAGAGCGTCTGTGACTTCGCTGCCCGCGTTAATTCTAATAAATTTAACAAGAAATCTTGGGAAGCCGCCATTAAGACCGGGGCCTTTGACCGTTTTGGTGATCGTAGCGATCTTTTATTCAATCTTGAACAAATCCAGGCTTATGGTGCCAAACGCCAAAAGGATGCTGCCTCTGGGCAAACTGATCTTTTTGGTGCCATGGGCGATGCAGGAGTAATCCCAGAGCCAGAGATCAAGACTGCACCTACTCATGTACCAGAAAAAGAAAAACTACTCTGGGAACGTGATTTAATGGGTCTCTATATCTCCAGTCATCCACTTGATCGGTATGATGTCTATTTTGAAGAGCAGACTCATCCTTATGACTTAGTGACCGCCGAAAATGACGGAAAGGGAATTGTTATTGGCGGTCTTATTAGTGCGGTGCGTACTATTATTACCAAGAGTAATACCCGTATGGCCTTTGTTAAGTTAGAAAACAAAACCAGTGAGCAGGAAGTTATTATCTTCCCAAGTCTTTACGAAGAAGTTGGCGCCAAACTTGAACAGGACAACGTCATTAAAGTTTCTGGTCGTATCAATGCTAAAGACAAAAATGGTAATATTAGCTCCGAGATTAAGATCATTGCTGACTCAGTTGAAATTATCCCAGATAGCCTACTTGAAAATTACCAAGAAACTGGGCAGAAATTACCCCTACCAAAAGACGCTCCCAAACCTACCCGTCGCAGCAGTACCCGTGCCAGTAATGTCGGCGGAGGTTATCGTCGAAATAGCGGCGGAGGCACCGACGCTACAGCAGCTACCGAAGAACCACCACGGCGCGTCGTCACGCCACCGCATGATCCGCGCAAAGAGAAACTTTATGTGCTCATCGAAAACCCTAATGATGCTGAGAGCCTGTCAGAGATCCGTCATCTTTGTCAGCTTAATCCAGGTGTCCAAGAGATTATCCTAGTTCTCAAAGATGCTAATGGTAAACGTCCAGTGCGGCTACCATTCCGCGTCGATGTTAATGAAGAGCTCACTGGTCCGCTAAGTAAATTACTTGGTGAAAACTGCATCAAAGTACAATAGTATGTTATAATAGGCACAGAATATTAGAGTAGGGGATAAACAGTCAAGACTTGGCAAACGGGAAGTTGTTGCCGAGGCAAGAGGAAGAATCGCTAGTTTATCTTCGCATTCCGCTAATAAAGATTGTTGAGCTATACTCCTTTCTTTTGAGCGGAAAAGAAAGGAAATTTTTATGCGTAGATCCAAGAAAATCATCTTAACCGCAGTACTTTTAGCTTTATTAGTTGTACTGTCGCGTTTTTTGTCCATTAAGACGCCTCTTATGAAAATTAGCTTTGCTTTTGTTCCTACTATGCTCTGCGCTACTTGGCTTGGTTGGAAGTGGACTGTTTTACTAAATCTTTTGGGTGATTTAATTGGAGCTACCCTTTTCCCGACTGGACCGTTCTTTATTGGCTACACTATCAGTACGGTTATCGCAGGTTTTATTTATGGAGCTCTCCTATATCAAAAGACCAGCCACTCGCTCACCCAAAAGCAGCTTATCATGCGCGCCATTATTGCCACTATTCTTGTAGCGATAATCGTAAACATGGGTCTTAATACATTATGGACTAGCCTTACCTCAGGTAAGGCTTTCTGGCCATTACTTGGTACGCGTATTGTGAAACAGCTGCTGATGGTTCCAATTCATGTCGTTACCTTTATCGTACTTGAAAGGGCTTTGCGTGCACCTTTTAATAAATATATCCGCGATCGTGGCTCCGACGAAAGCGACAAGCAAAACTCTGCTGTGCCAGAATCTGCCCACGCCAATATTGATAAATAGTTTATGATCAAGGTTAGTCATCTTAGTTATAGCTATCCTGGCAATTCCCGTCCAACCTTAGAGGATATTAGTTTCGAAGTCAAAGACGGCGAGGTGATTGCGTTAGTAGGGCAAAACGGCTCCGGTAAATCCACCATTGGGCGGCTGATCGCCGGTATTCTTAAGTTACAAAAAGGGTCTGTCCAGATCGACGACCACATATACTCAAAAGGCGATGGCTTACGCGGGAATGTTGGCATTGTTTTTCAGAACCCAGAGAACCAAATTATTTTCAATCGTATTGATGATGAAATTTCTTTCGCGCTCGGTGATCTCGCCTCCAACGAGATAGAACAACGCATTCAAAACAGCCTTAAGCAAGTCGGCATGAATGAATTTCGCAACCAAGACCTCTATAGTCTATCATTAGGGCAGAAGCAGCGTATTGTGCTTGCAGAGGCTCTCGCTCGGCGGCCAAAGTATCTCATTCTCGATGAGCCGACCACAATGATTGACAGCCAAGGCAAAGAAAAAATTTATCAGCTAATTCGCAAACTTAAAGATGACGGCTATACTATTATTTGTATTACTAATTTAGCGGACGAGATCCTTATGGCTGACCGCACCTTGATCTTGCATCAAGGTAAAATTGTCGCCAAAATAAAACGTACAGAATTAGTCCAAAAGTCTAACCTTCTCCTTAAATATGGTATACATTTGCCTACTCTGCTTCAAATCCTAATCGGGATGGAAGAACGTGGCATCGAGCTAAGTCTTAAAGATTATACTATTGCAGAATTACTTAATAACGTTGAAAAGAAGGTCAAACATGGTTGCTAAATTCTTGGTATTCATTTTTTATATTACAATAGTATTCTTCCTCCCAAACAATTGGTATTTGATAGTTCTTTTAGTAGTTAATTTGCTCTTTGCTATTGTAGTATCTTTGCACGTTAAGCGAGTAACTATCTGGGGTATTTGGCTAAAAACCCTTAAGATTGTGCCCTTTGTCCTATTCACGATGATTTTTAACTGGTGGCTGGATAGTTTAACAGCTGCACTCTGGATCGGATTGAAATTACTCATCGTTTGTAACGCTACGATGATTTACAGCGCAAGCACTACCATTCGCAGCGTTGCTATTTTAATCTCCAAAATATGCTCACCACTTAGATACCTTGGCATTCAAGCTGAAGAAGTTAAACTGCTTGTCTCTATAAGCCTCATGATGATACCGATTCTACGTAAAGATGTTCGCGAACTGCGTGAGGCCTGTAAAGCAAAAAGTGCCAGTTGGAACCTATCCACCGTCAAGATGGTCCTCCAAAAACTCGGCTGGACTCTGATTATACAAGTTAATCAGCTCGAAGAAGCTCTTCTGGCAAAAGGCAGCAAAACATAGCACGCCTAAAGCCAGAATATGGTATAATTAGAGTATTATGTCAAAAGTATATATCTGCACAGCTATTCCATATGTCAACGGCAATCCACACATTGGACACGCTATGGATTATTTGCTTGCGGATACTTGTGCTCGGTATTGCCGCTTGCAAGGTGATGAAGTTAAATTTCAGGTTGGTACCGATGAGCATGGTAATAAAGTTTTTAGCACTGCCCAGAAAAACAGCGTACCCGTAGAACAATACGTCCAAGAAAACTCTGATAAATTCCTCAATTTTATCAATAGATTAGATATCTCATATACCGATTTTGTTCGCACCACAGACCCTGAACATATACGAACGTGCCAAGAAGTCTGGCAGAAGCTCAAGCCACATATCTATAGCGCTGAGTATGATGGCTGGTATTGCGAGGGTTGCGAACGCTTCGTCACCGAAAAAGAATGTCAAGAAAACGGTGGAATTTGCCCAGATCACCAAAGGGAATATCAGCGTCTTTCCGAGAAGAATTACTATCTTCGCATTAGCGACTTCAAGGAACAAATCCGCACCGCTATCGAGTCTGATCAAATGAAAATCTCCCCTGCATTTCGCAAGCAAGAGGTACTCAAGCTTCTCGAGGATACACCCGATATATCGATTTCACGCCCACGCAAACAGCTTTCCTGGGGCGTACCAGTTCCGGGTGATGATGATCAGGTTATGTATGTCTGGGTGGATGCTCTCTCGAATTACATTAGCGTGCTAGGCTATCCTGACAGTGAGGAGCTGAAAGAGTTTTGGCCAGCAACGGCGCAATTTGTTGGCAAGGATATTTTACGGTTCCACGCTATCACCTGGCCGGCTATTTTACTTGGCATCGGTCTAGAATTACCAAAAAACATCGTTACTCATGGACACGTATTGGCGAACGGCCAAAAAATGAGTAAGAGCATCGGTAACGTCATCGACCCAATAGAGGTGCTTGATCGTAAAGGCTTACCCGCTTTTCGATATTTCTTCTTACGTCATATTGATAGCTTTGCTGACTCCGATTTTACGTGGGAAAAGTATGATGACGCTTATAATAATGAACTCGCCAATGATCTCGGTAATCTCGTACAACGCCTCGCCACGCTTTGTAGCAAAAATGCTGTTAGCGGCGCTGCATATCTGGGACACCTTGATCCAGAGTTCAGCGCGCTGATGGATAAATTTGAGTTTTCTAAAGCCCTAAACTACGTATGGCAGAAAATCCAAAGCCTCAACAAGCGCATTGACGAAGAGAAGCCATGGACTCTTGCCAAAAATGGAGAAGTCGACAAGGCTAAGACTACGCTTCTTAGCTTAGCCCAAGAGTTATTAAAAGTCTCTTACCATCTTCAGGTATTTTTGCCAGAAACCGCCACTACTATCACCGAGACTTTTTCTAGTGAACAAATCTTACCACCAAAAGCTCCACTTTTCCCAAAAAACTAGCCTCCAGTTTAATCTTCAACTGTATTACAATCCGTCCCAGTAATGCTTACCCACCAACATGTCGTAGTTCACTAACTCATATTTATGTAATGCATCATCGTATACTGGATCAGCACCATTCAGATAAGTATTACTTAAGATTGGGTTGGTTTTGCATACTTCATCTAGCAAGTAGAAAAATGCCGGTTTTTGCAGATTCAAAACATTATACATTGTGTTCTGCAGGCAGTTCGGTGAAGTTGTTGGTAGGTTTACGCCGCGTACTTTACCAATATCGAAGCCCAACTCTTCAACATTGCTTTCTAATTTTGCAGTATTTTTGATATCGAAATTTGCATAGACAAAATACGGCGTCAAATGCACTTGGTTATAATCATCACGCTCCCCTGATTCCATAAACTGATTAAGCATGCCCATTGCATGGTCGCCAAACCAGAGCACTACAGTCTTCTCGTCTAATTCGTCTAGCTCACCAATAAATTCACCTAGATACTTGTCGGCTTCATGCAAACTCTGGTAGCTTGCTTCGACTGCCCAATTTTCTGTGTGAGTTTTCTTTTGCCTAAACTCTAATTTCGGATAAAGTGCTTGATCGTATGGTGCATGATTTTGCATGGTAGCCACACCGATCACTTGCGGGTCATCGTTGCTCTTTAATAAATCAATGATTTCGCGATAAGTTGATCGATCATTAATCACAGTGCTAGAGTATTCGTGAGCGGTATGTTTCATCGTGTCCTCATCGATAAATGTATCATAGCCAATCTTTGGGTAAACAATATTTCTTTTGTAGACTGAGCCGCTATACGCATGCAAGCCAGTCGTAGCAAACCCTTGCGTCTTGCTAAAGTTAGCTACGCCATATAGATGGTCTAATTTTGACACAATGTTCACGTATGGCGTCGTTTTTGTCCAGTAATTCGACAACCCAGTCTGTACCTCAAATTCCACGTTTGCCGTACCGCCACCATATTCTGGGGAATACATATAACCACTTGGATATTTACGGAAGATCTTATGTAGATTTGGCAGTACATCACCACCGGTGTGTTGGTAATATTTCTCCAAAAGCATCGGGTCATAAGTTGTTTCCGCTAGAATCACTACTACGTTTTCAATATTGTCCTTTGTCCAGCTCAACCTCTTTGCATCATCGGCAGTTTTAATGGCTTGGTATTCGCTAGCGATTTCCTCCATCTTTTCTTCACTGTAGCCGTCTGGCTCCTCTAGTGCTACATTACCAAGATTATAAATAAATCCAATTACGAATCCATTATTCTCATAATTCTCAACTTGATTCCAGGCCACAAGTTTTAATTCTTCTAGCCATTCCGTTTGCTCACGACGTAAAATCGGACGCAGAGTAGAGGTCAAGAGTGCCACTGCCATACAGCTAAACGTTATGCGTGTCAGTAGTGCCGTGCGATCCCACCTTGGTAGCGACTTTGGATTGCGCCCTACGAATTTACGAACATAATATTCCGCCAGAATTACGCCAACCATCACAAAAACCACTCCAAAAACCAATCGCTGGATGTCTCCGATATCCACGAATTTAATTAAGTCGCCCGCACTGTCGGCCAAAGCGAACTCCTCTGGCAATAAGGGTTCCGCCCGCAATCGGAACTTCTGCATGTGAATAAACGAAACAATACTTAGCCCGCAGAATACAAGCCCGGTGCTGATGAACGGTCGCCAAGTAACGGCTGCCAAGACGGACAGTAGGCTAAAAATAACTACATAATTATAGAATGCCAAAGTTGGTTTTTCTTGGATAAATTCCATCGCTACTGCCACGTCACACATATTAGTGCGCCAAATTATGAACCAAGTCAAAATTATCGCAATCAGCGCCAAAAACAATATAGCACAAGGGATTCTCAACAGTGCTAACATTGGGTGTTTGCCGCGTTGAGATGATTTCTTTGGCTTCCTTAGCGCCTTTATTTGCTGAGGCTGTGTATCGACAGGAGTTATGATCGACTCACTTGATGTCTCAGCCAGCGTTGTAGTTTTCGTCTTAGTTGTATGTTTCTGGTTTTTAGCCATAGCGTTATTATACCACATATCACATAAAAAGTACCACTCAGTAGAGCGGTACTTAATTCAATTACGCAGGGTAATTATTTTTTGCAGACACCATTGCAGCCACAATCTGTGTCGCAGTCGTAGCTAAAATAGCCTTCACCTGCTAGGCGTGTCATTACATCAGAAAGATAGAAGCCTACAATCCCACCAATAACAGGGAAGATTACGTAAGCTGCTACTGCAAGACCAGCCAACTGGGCAAGCTCGCCAAAATTATCTGCCGCAGTCGGCAAAATCTGATACATCAAAGCTGCCACTGGATTTAGCATAAAGCTGCTCGACATACTAAAGAATCCTTGTGCAAGCACTGTAGCAAAGATTATAGCTAGAACGATTGCGCTAGTTACGATCCAGCTAAAAGTTAAAGCACTTTTCTTAGCATATTTAAGTGCGCGTGCAAAACAAAACGCAATTACAACTGCACCTAGTAGCTCAACTAATGCTACTGCCCAGAATGTCTCGCCGGTAACTTCGGTCATCATTGGTAATTCACTTGCTGAGCCGCTACCAAGACGGAATGCATTCACAAGCAATAAGCCGACCCAGGCACCCAACAACTGCGCAAGCATGTATAGGACGCCACGAATAGCAGACATGCGACGAGTCGCCATCATCCCAGCGGTTACTAGTGGGTTAAGATTTGCACCAGATATGCCTACGATCACGGCATAGATACAAATCAAGCCCATCCACAAATACATTGGTTGAATACCCAACGTCAGAAGTAGCATCACGAGCAACATTGTACCCAGCATTTCGCCGAGCAAAGCACCCCAAATCCTCGGGGTCTTAAAAATAGTTAAAATATTTTCATTTTCACCGTATTTACGTGCAAAAAAGCCCTTAAAAGGGTTAGTTGAAGCCGCAACAGACTCCTTGGCGCCAACGGTAGCAGCTGCAGTCGTCGTAGATTCTTTTGCCTCTTTGGTATCTTTTGTCTCTTTAGCTTTAACGGTCTCGTTGAGATCTTTTTTCGGTTCTGGCTGGGAATTGTCTTTCTTTCCAGATTTCTTTGGCTTTTGGTTTGCCATTACAACCTCCTTAAATTCTGATATTTCCTCAATTATAGCACACGTATGTTACAATTGAAAAGTGTAAAGTTCGCAACAAATAATTTTAAGGAGTCAAACATGGGCATCATGGTATCAAAAGACGTGAATCGTAACTCGGAGCTAAACCAGCGTATTTCGGCTGATTTACGCGCTCGCGCACAGAATTCCCGCAACGATATTGACGGCGTAGATGACTCCGCATACATCAAAGACACCAAGAAAACTGGGAAATTCACATGGGTATGGATTGTATTGATAATCCTGGCGGTCTTGTCATTGATTTGTATTATTTTTCTTTAGAAACATAGCTTATCTTTCCATTATAGCACACTTCATGTAAAAAGTCAAGTAAACCATCCTAAAATCCCCTATTTTATCTAAAACTAATCCCACTGTGCTATAATTATTAGTATGTCAGAGATAGAAAAGTTGAAATCCGAGCTGAAGAACATCAACGCGGAATACGCCAAGATCAAAGATTTACCACCAGAGCAACGCGGTGAATTTGGTCGCCAGATTAATACCAAAAAACAAGCCATTCTAGCTAAAATCGCCGAAGCCGAAGAAGCTCTTGAAAGCGAAAACGTCGAACCAATTGATATTTCTGCTCCTACCGCCCCTAATCAACCTCTTCCTGAGGTGAAGCTTGGTTCCAAACATCCGTTGATGGTCGAGCTCAAGCGTGTTATTGAGATTTACTCAGATATGGGCTTTAACGTCATAGAACCAAATCAGCTTGACGACGAATTCCATATGTTCGACAGCCTCAACTTCGCTCAAGGTCACCCCGCACGTGATGGTTACGACACTTTTCGTACCTCTGAGGGTTTTATCCCGCCTGCTCATACTTCTACTATGCAGCACCGTGCACTCATGAAGTACAAGCAAGACCTTGAGAACAACGGCCAAATTGCCGTGGTAGTACCAGGTCGTGTGTTCCGTAATGAAGATGCCGATGCTACCCATGAGCATACTTTTTATCAATGCGAAGGGGTTTTTGTTTCAAAAACAGCCAACATGGGTCAACTCTTTGGTGTTTTGAAACGCTTCTTTGAGCTATATTATGGTGAACAGCTTGAACTCAGAACTCAGCCTGGCTACTTCCCATTCACGGAGCCTTCTGCCGAATTTCTTATCGAGAAGCCTGCTTCACTTGGCGGCAAAGGCTGGCTCGAAATGGGCGGCTGTGGCATGATTCATCCAAATGTTCTCAAGATGGCTGGTATCGATCCAGAAGTTTATCATGGTTTCGCCTGGGGTGGCGGCATTGATCGCCTCGTCATGCTCAAGTATGGCCTCAGTGATGTACGCTATTTTGAATCGGGTAAACTTGACTTTTTGGAGGAGTTCTAAATGCTTATCTCGCTTAACGAAATCAAAAAATATGTTTCTATCCCAGACAATCTTACTAATCAAGATCTAGTTGACCTTGTTGGGTCGCGTCTCGTTGAAGTTGAAGATGTAATCGATCTTGCACCAAAATACAAAGGCATCTATATCGTCAAAGTAGTCAAATCTACCCCTATTGAAGGCACACACCTCAACCTCTGTGAAGTCGACGCGGGTGCGCATAATGCAGAGTTTCCGCAGTTAGAAAACGGTCTCGTGCAAGTAGTTTGTGGTGCTCCCAATGCACGTACTGGTATATTGGCTGCCTGGATTACCCCTGGTAGCATTGTCCCGCAGACTTATGGTAATGAGAATTTTAAGCTTGGTACTCGCAAGCTTCAGGGCTATAATTCTAATGGTATGCTTGCTGCCGCTGATGAACTTGATCTCGGCTCCGATCATGATGGGATTATCGAAATTGATCCCAAAATGGCGCGCCCAGGCGATAGTTTTGCTGACATTTTCGAGCTAAACGACCTCATCTTAGATGTCGAGAACAAATCCCTCACCCACCGACCTGACTGCTTTGGGCTGATTGGCTTCTCTCGTGAAGTAGCTGGTATCCTCGGTATTAAGTTTGCCGAGCCAGAGTGGCCAGAGCTTCAAACCACTTTAGGCTTACCGATTTCTGTCAAGATCACCGACGAACAGCTCTGTCCACGCTATTCATGTGCAGTTTTGGATATACCGAAGCACGAGAAATCTCGCTATCTTACGCTAGGTGACGTCTTTCTGGCTAAGGCCGGTATGCGCAGTATTGACCCAATGGTTGACCTTACGAATATTATCATGCTCCAAACTGGACAACCACTGCATGCCTTTGACTACGATAAACTCGTGGCGGTTGGTGGTACAGACAAGCCTAATATCATCGTCCGCACTGCTGCTGAGGGTGAGGAAATTCAGCTACTTGATGGCAAAGTCATCCAATGCGATCCTACCGATATCCTCATCACTAGCAATAATATCCCAGTTGCGCTCGCCGGCGCTATGGGCGGCAAGAATACCGAAATCGACGCCTCCACCAAGCGCATCGTGCTAGAGAGTGCTACTTTCTCACTCTATAATCTCCGTAAGACCCAGATGGCGCACGGTATTTTCTCCGAAGCAATCACACGTTTCACTAAAGGGCAGCCTGCTGCCATGACTATACCAGTCCTCGCCAAAACCATCGCCGAACTCCACCCAGATATCTTAGCCGTAGTTGATGCTTGGCCTGGTCAGCACCCACAAAACGTTGTGAAAATCACAACAGATGAAATCAACCATCTCCTCGGTAGCAACTATTCTGTTGCCCAAATCATCACAACCTTGACTAATGTTGGATTTGAGGTGGTTTCTGAGCCGTCTGAGGTCACCGATAATCAAACCGCGGTAGCACCCACCTCCGAGGCTAAAACCCGCCAGAAGGCTTCTCCTGAGCCCACAGAACAAAATGCCCTTCTTGCCGTTACCGCCCCAGCTTGGCGTACTGACATTCATATTAAGGAAGATATTATAGAAGAAGTTGGCCGTCTACTTGGGTTTGATAATATCCCATTAAGTCTTCCCAAAGGCGAGTTTAAGGGTACTGAGATTGCACCTATGATTCAACTCAAAAGCCAAATCCGTTCCATCCTTTCTGACCAGCTTGCCATGAATGAGCTCCTAACCTACTCCTTCGTTAGTAAATCCCTCCTAGAAAAGGTCGGCGAAAACCCTGATAATAGCTACGAAATCACCAATTCCATCTCGCCAGAGCTTCAGTGTTTCCGCCAGCAAATTGCTCCAAGCCTTCTTGACAAAGTTCGTGAAAACATCAAAGCAGGGCATGACGAGTTTACTCTCTATGAGATTAACCAGATCACCAGCCATGATCTTGGTCTTAATGCAGAGGGCGTACCAGTTATGCAGACCGACCTTGGCATACTTTGCCTTGGCGATTACTATAGCCTCAAGGCTAAGATCTTCGCCTTGATGGAGCATGGTCTCAAATTTGACCTCGAATACATCCAGATGGCGCCCGGTTCAGAAGCCGCTAAGAAATATCCCTATCTAGAGCCAGTGCGTTCAGTCGAACTTATTATTAATGGCCAAAAAATTGGTGCTTTTGGCGAAGTCAAAGCCGCCGTCAAACGCAGGTTCAAGCTTGATGGAGTTGTTTCTGCTGGCGAGATCACTCTCGACAAGATTCTCGACCTTCCGCATATCACCACGGTCGATGTAAAACTCTCTAAGTTCCCATCGGTTGAGCGCGATCTTACTGTCAAAGTTGCCGCCGATATGCCGTTTGGTCGCGTTGACGAAGCTATCCGAAGCGCCTTCGACGCTCAAAATTTGATTTATCAAGTCGACCCAGTGTCAGTCTATCAAGCTGAGCCAGAAAGCAAGAATCTCTCCTTCCACCTCAAATTCGCTAGCCTCGATGGCACCTTAGACGCCAACCAAATCGCCATTATCATGAAAAAAATCACCATCACCACCGCCAAAATCGGCGCAATAACAGTATAAACTAAAGAAAGGAGTTCCTCAGCATGAACGAAAAACAACTAAAAACCAATGTCTGGCAGAGAATAATAATCATTGTCGTAGCAATACTACTACTTGGTTCCACCGTCTTGACTTATATGTTCATCGTTATGAGCGGCAATAATAGCAAGCAATCTCAAGAGGACCGAATTAGCGAGCTCAGCAATGCTATCACCGCTAAATCCAATGAGATTGAGGAAGCTGCCAAACCCCTCGGTAGTAAATATTTCAAAGAGTTTGAAGCCTATAAAAAGCAGATCAAGAGCTACAATGTCGCTAATGCTAATAACGAGAAGCTCAAAGTCGAAGATCTCAAAGAGGGCACTGGCAAACAGCTTGCTGAAGATGATAGTGACTATTCTGCCTACTATATCGGTTGGTGTGGTGATGGTAGTATCTTTGATTCATCGTTCTCCTACGCCGAAGACGACACCGATAAAACCACGCCGACTGGTTTGCAGGCGCCGCTCATTAGCCCGAGCAGCGTGATTGAGGGCTGGAAGCAAGGCGTCGTTGGCATGAAGCTTGGTGGCGTTCGCCAAATTTCTATTCCAGGCGAACTCGCCTATGGTGATACTCGCAGTGACATTTGTGGTCAAAAAAATGCCCCACTTAAGTTCATCGTGATGGCGCTTCCTACCGACGAAACCCTCGGTAAGCTCAACAAAGAATGGAATGAGCTCTTCTCAGAATATTATGCTCTCCTAATGGGCAGCCAACAGTAATGCTCGATCTTGCAATTATCGGGGGTGGTCCAGCCGCTCTCACTGCTGCCATCTATGCGGCGCGCGCTGGGCTCAAGGTCAAATTGTTCGAGAAAAGTGATTTTGGTGGTGTTCTATCCATTATTCCTCTCCTAGAGAACTACCCTGGCTTTGTTGGTGAGGGCAGGGAATTAGCCCAAAAAATGCGTCAACAAGCCGAAGCCATGGGTGCTATTCTTGAATATGGCGAATGCACCAAGCTGGAACATGCCGCCCTTACTAGCGATAGTGCGGTTTCTTCCGTCGGCAATACTACTCCAGTTTCTGAGAATAATGCGACTTCGGTCGCACAGGCATCAAACCATTTTGTTCTCACTATCGACGATGCCGAGGTTACCGCTCGCGCCGTCTTGATTGCTAGTGGCTCTGAGCCAAAGAAACTTGCCTTTGATCTCGATATTCCGGTATCATATTGTGCTCTCTGTGATGGTGCGCTTACCCGAGACAAGAATGTTGCTGTGGTGGGCGGCGCTAACTCTGCCGTCCAAGAGGCGTTATATCTCGCTAACCTTGCTGCCAAGGTTACCATTATTACCCACTCTAAGCTCAAAGCCGATAAAGAGCTCATTGACCGCGCCCAAAAGGTCACTAATATCGATATTATCGAGAATCTCGAACCAACCAAGAGCTATCTTGAGCGGTTCGACCACTGCTTTGTTTATATCGGCAAAACTCCCGCTACCAGTTTTCTTGACGCTGCGCTCCTTGATCAAGATGGCTATCTTGTAACAGTAGATGCAGGCGGCTTTACCTACCAGACCAAAATTCCAGGCTTATTCGCCGCTGGTGATGTTCGCCAAGGCAGCACCAAACAAATCATCACCGCCGCCGGCGAAGGCGCTATCGCTGCTATTGCTATCACTAATTTTCTTGCCACTTCTGGTGCAAAATAACCACTAGATACCACCATTTTACAAGTTTGTAGTTGATTTTCATGTAAATAATCATTAAAGATATTGACTTTTTAAACAATGTGTGCTATAATGGAAGCATAGGTTAAAATTCTCTAATTAGCCTACGTACCAAAAACACGTATCTGGGGAAGGAGATATATTATGTTTTTCGTTAAAATGTGGTTAGCCCTGATAGCTCTCACGATGGTCGTCTCCGGTTTGGTGGGTTGGGCCGCTCTGGTTCGGGGCGGTTGCCATTTGTACACCCGTTACAACGTAGAGAGCGCCCGTTGCTTCTGTGCTGAAGTGCTTGGCCTTCTGGTCGGAAGTACTGTCATACTCATGAGCATGACAGAATGGCCGGCTTTCGCCAAAGTTGTTCTGCAAAAGAACCTCAATGTGGATAGCGGTTGCATCTTAATTACAGCTGTAACGGTGCTGGAGTTGGCACTGAGCTACTGGCTGGCAAGATTCGCCTTCTGGGCCGGCAAGCGGTGGAAATTCCGTATCCTGCAGCGTCAGACACTAAAGCAGCGCGTCAAATGCCGTATAGAAGGCGCTAGCGCCTGCATGCAACCTCAACCTTGTAAATGTCCCATCGGCATCGAACGGCCACTCGGCTCAATTGATGCAGATGAGATTTTTGCAATCTCTCAATCGGTGGCTGGAATCCTTCAGCGCATGAACCAGTCTTGGCAAGACGCAGAATCTGCCGGCGAAGAAGACCCCATAACGCCCTTCGTGCTCACCAATGTCTCGTTTTATCCGTACTATCCTGAGCGCAGAGTTCGTGTTCCTATGGCAATTGCCAAAGGTTTTGAAGCGGTCAACGCTTCCTTTGTTTCGGAGAGCACTATCGCTCACGATGAGACCGACGACAGCAAAACCGCCTAACCACACGCACCTTAAAAGCCCCGCGTACAGCGGGGCTTTTGCCATGTCTGTTTTAATTGGCGAGACATCGCACAGAGTAACCATAGCAGCGATAGCTGGTGTAGGACGGATTGGCGCTGCTACTGTGGAGGTTCAAGCGGTACGCGACGTCTGATCCG